>CAYXDR010000157.1:0-7163 GCA_964463515.1 uncultured Desulfobacteraceae bacterium
TTGCAAGCCTGGGTGTCCGAAAAATGAAGTTGATGACGAACAACCCGAAAAAAATGGTGGGTCTTGAAGGTTACGGCCTGCAGATTACCGAACGGGTGCCAATAGAATGTGAGCCCCGTCCTGAAAATTTAAAGTATCTTATGACTAAATGTGAAAAATTAGGGCATATTATTAAAAATTTAAGCGAGAGGTAGGCGATGCCCAGAACGATCGAAGGGATGCTGGCGGCCGAAGGCCTTCGGTTCGCGCTTATCGTGAGCAGGTTCAACGATTTTATGAGCGCGAGGCTGATGGAAGGTGCGATGGATGCATTAATCCGTCATGGAGCTGTCGATGAGAACATAGCTGTGGTAAAGGTGCCGGGTGCATTTGAAATACCCGCAGCGGCGAAAAAATGCGCTTTGAGCGGGGCCTTTGATGCGGTCATATGTCTGGGGGCGGTCATCCGGGGGTCAACACCTCATTTTGACTATGTGGCTGCAGAAGTATCAAAGGGGGTGGCGGCGGTTGCACTGGAGTCGGGGATAGCTGTGAGCTTTGGTGTCTTGACAACCGATACACTGGAACAGGCGATCGAGCGGTCGGGTTCGAAAGCCGGCAACAAGGGTTTCGAAGCCGCCGTGGCGGCCCTGGAAATGGCTAATCTGCTTAAGCGGCTTTAGTGAGCGGGCGCCGATATCGGCCGGGGGGGGCTACACCGGCCTGGAGTAATGAAGTGATGGGGAAGCGCAGGGGATCCCGTGAACTCGCCGTGCAAGTGTTGTTTCATATGGAAATAAACGGCGACCAAGTCGATGAGGCTCTGGGCCTGGTGATGAAGCATTTCGGCGCGGCCCGCCGCCTGAAGGGTTTCGCCCGGGATCTAGTTGCCGGGGTGGTTGAACATGCAGTGGAAATTGACCGTTTGATTATGGATGCATCCCAACACTGGCGTTTGGAGCGGATGCCCAGGGTGGACAGATGCATTCTTAAGGTAGCTGTTTTCGAAATGGGGTGGAGGGAGGATATTCCATCCAGTGTTTCCATCGACGAGGCCGTTGAAATCGGAAAGATATTCGGCGGGGACGATTCTCCTGCATTCATTAACGGTGTCCTGGACAGGATCCTCGCGGCACTGAAGGCCCGCGGCGGGGTGGATGGAGATACGGCCTGCGACATTCAAAATTGACGAGGTCGTAAAAAGTCAAAATAACGATGTCCTTCGGGGTCGGGGTCGCTATCGGCATCGGTATCGGAAGCTGATCAACTCTCTTTTCGACCCCGATACCGATTCCGACCCCGACGCCGATAAGCCGGGGATGGTACTTTTTACGAGGCCATCATGATTAGGTGCAGCGTAATTTTATTAATTGATCAATAAATCAACAGGATGACGATGATGAAGTACAATCCACAGGAAGTGGAAAAAAAGTGGCAGTCTTTATGGGACAAAGAAGGCGCATTCAAGGTTTTCGAAGATTCGTCCAAGGAAAAATACTACCTTCTTGAAATGTTTCCCTATCCTTCAGGGAAAATTCATATGGGACACGTCCGCAATTATACTATCGGCGATGTTGTAGCCCGGTATAAAAGAATGTGCGGAAAAAACGTGCTGCACCCGATGGGGTGGGATGCATTCGGAATGCCGGCCGAGAATGCGGCTATAGAAAACAACATTCATCCAGCCAGGTGGACCTACGATAATATAGCTTCCATGAAGTCCCAGCTTAAAAGAATGGGGTTCAGCTATGACTGGAACCGCGAACTGGCCACCTGCGACCCTGATTATTACCGGTGGGAACAACTGGTTTTCCTCAAAATGTACGAACGCGGGCTGGCCTACAAGAAGCGGACCTTTGTGAACTGGTGTGAAAAGTGCCAGAGTGTTCTAGCGAATGAACAGGTTGTGAACGGCTGCTGCTGGCGGCATACGGACCTGGAAGTTTCCATAAAAGAAATGGACAGCTGGTTCTTGAAAATTACCGATTATGCAGAAGAAATCCTGGAATATTGCGAAAAGCTGCCAGGCTGGCCCGAGAGCGTACTGACGATGCAGAAAAACTGGATTGGAAAGAGCTTCGGGGCGTTGATCCGGTTTCCCCTCGCCGACAGCGACCAGGTGGTGGAGGTGTTTACAACCCGCCAGGATACGGTTTTCGGGGCTACTTTCATGTGCTTCGCCCCCGAACATCCGCTGGTCAAGGAAATGATCAGGGGTCTGCCTCAGGAACGAGATGTGCTCGATTTTGTTGAACGCACAATGAAAATGGACCGTTACATGCGCACAGCCGAATTCACCGAGAAGGAAGGCGTGTTTACGGGCAGGTACTGCATCAACCCGGTGACCGGCGAGCGCATTCCGATTTACGTCGCGAATTTCGTGCTGTTCGATTATGGAACAGGAGCGATAATGGCGGTGCCGACTCATGACCAGCGGGACTTTGATTTCGCTAAGAAATACGGTCTCAAGCTTCGTGTCGTTATCAGTCCCGAAGACCGTACTCTCGACGAGAGCACGATGAGCGAAGCATATACTGAAGATGGTTTACTGGTTAATTCCGGCCCCTTTAACGGGCTGAATAATCGTGAGGCATTGGACCGGATTGCCGAATATCTGGATGAACGCGGTTTCGGCACAAAGACGGTCACCTACCGGCTCCGTGACTGGGGGATCTCCAGACAGCGCTATTGGGGTGCGCCCATACCGATCGTTTATTGTGAAAAGTGCGGAACCGTGCCGGTGCCGGAGGACCAGCTCCCGGTTGTGCTTCCTCTGGATCTGGAAATGAGGCCGAACGGCGGATCTCCGTTGCCTCATTCTCCGTCTTTTTACGAGACTGAGTGCCCCAGGTGCGGAGGGCCTGCGAGAAGGGAAACCGATACCATGGATACTTTTGTAGAGTCTTCCTGGTATTTTGACAGGTACGCTTGTGCCGATTACGATCAGGGCCCGCTGGACAAGGAGAGAACCGAATACTGGATGCCGGTGGATCAATATATAGGCGGGATAGAGCATGCAATACTTCACTTGTTGTATTCGAGATTTTACACGAGGGTGCTAAGAGACCTCGGCTATCTGTCGGTCGGTGAACCCTTCACAAACCTTTTGACGCAGGGAATGGTCTGTAAAGAGACTGAGTCGTGCCCGGAACACGGTTATCTCTATCCTGAGGAAGTCAGCGAGGGCCGGTGCACTCGTTGTGGAAAGCAGGTAACCACCGGCAACACGGTAAAGATGTCCAAATCCAAAAAAAATGTCGTTGACCCCCAGCAGCTTATCGATCGCTACGGTGCTGATACTGTCCGGTTGTTTTGCCTGTTCGCATCGCCTCCTGAAAAAAGCCTGGAGTGGAGCGATCAGGGTGTAGAGGGAGCGTTTCGTTTCTTGAACAGGATATGGCGCCTGGTGACGGACAGCCTGGAGGAAATTTCAAAAGTTGGCGCATATGACGGTGATGCCGAGCTTTCCGGGAACCTGGCCGAGCTGCACCGTAAAAGCAACTTAACAATTAAACGGGTGACTTCTGACATAGAAACCAGGTTCCATTTCAACACCGCCATAGCCGCAGTCATGGAACTGGTAAACGAAATAAACCAGTTTATATCCGTTAATTCTGAAAAAATGGATTACAAGGCTTGGTCAGTAGTGCGGGAGGCGGTAGAAACAACGGTGGTGATGCTTTCGCCAGTGGTCCCACACGTTGCAGCGGAACTCTGGCAGATGCTTGGAAGACACGAAAACCTCGTTTTTTATCCCTGGCCTGGCTACAGTGAAGAAGCACTGGCAACCGAAAAACGTTTGGTGGTTTTACAAGTCAACGGGAAGGTTCGTAACAGGATAGAAGTGCCCTCTTCCTGGGGGGACAAGGAAATCGAAGAGGCGGCGCTGGCCGATCAGCGGGTGAAACAGTTCACGGAAGGAAAACCCATCCGCAAGGTGATTGTCGTTCAGGGAAAGCTGGTGAATGTTGTTGTTTGATTGAGGATCGATCAGATGGGAAATATTAAAACTTCGCAGATGATAAAAGGGTTTCTCTGTGTTATTGCGCTCGCCGTGTTTGCAGCGGGATGCGGCTACCGTATCAGTTCATCCGGGGCCCCCGCCGGGGTTGCGGTGGCAGGGATCAGCGGGCTGGCTGTTTCTATGGTCGAAAGTCCTTCTTCGAACCTGGGATTCGAGGGCGACTTCACCCGGATACTGCGAAAGGAGTTTATCTCCTATTCCGGGATACCGCTGATGTCGGAAAGCGAGGCCCCGTATGTGCTGGAGTGCAGGGTGCGGGAAATCCGTACAAGGCCGAGAAGGTACAAATCCACAAGGACCTTCCTCAAAGGTGATGAACACATTTACTGGCGGACCTCGGCCAGGCGCCTGTCTGTGGATATAGACGCCCGATTGATCGAACAGGCTACCGGCAAGGAGATATGGCGGGATGATTCCATCGTCGAGACTGCAGACTGGAATCTCGGCGCGGATCCCCTGTCCGACAGGGATGCCCAGAGGGCGGCTTTGCGCAGGTTGGCGGAGCGGGTGGCGGCAAAACTCTATTCCAGAACGGTGGACCGCTTTTGATGCCTTCAGACCTTCCATACGGGCATCTACTGAAACAAATAGAGACAGGGAAGCTGGAACCGTTTTACCTGTTTTTCGGCACAGGTGAGTTCCTTCGTGAATCCGCCCTTTCAAAGATTCGGGAAACCTGTATTGACCCGGCGACCAAGGATTTCAACCTTAGAGTATTTTACGGCGACAAGACCGAGGCAGGGGAAATCCTGGATTTTGCCAGGTCGCTGCCGTTCATGGCGCCGCGGCGGATCGGGATCGTGCGAAAGGCGGAAGCCTTCAGCCCTGGAGTAATCGAAGCTCTGGTTCCGTATCTCAAGGATGCATCGCCGACGACATGCATGATTTTCATAGCCGCTTCCCCTGATTTCAGAAAGTCCATTTTCAAGCTTATCCGGGAACAAGGTCGTTCGGTTAATTTCAAAGACCCTTCGGAAAAGAGGATACCCGAATGGATTGCCGGTACTGCGCGCGATCTGGGCTTTGAAATCGATGCCGAGGCCTGCGGTTTTCTGAGGGAAATTACCGGCGCCGACCCGATGGATCTTTATCCTGAACTGGAAAAACTTGCCCTGAGGTATGCGGGAAGACGGGTGGGGGTCTCGGAAGTCCGGGAGAGTGCTGTCAGCAGCAGGAGTTATACTATATTTGAATTGACTGATTCGATTTCTTCCCGGCGACTGGACGTGGCGCTGCCCGTTCTCCGACGGTTCCTTGAAGAAGAGCGAGGAGAGGCGGTGCTCCGGGTGCTCGGCATGATTTCCCGGGAAATCGGGTTGTTATGGCAATGTAAAACAGCATCCGATTCAGGCTATGGCATAGAGGACATAACCAGGAAGCTGGGGATTAAGCGGTTCCCGGCCCAGAAACTTCTGCCCCGCTGCCGGTTGTGGCAGACGGAGGAACTCGAAAAAGGCATCCATCTGCTCCACCGGGTCGATGCCGGCATCAAAACCGGAGCTCCACCCGACATCCTGCTTGAAAGGGCTTTGATCTGCCTTTGCACCGGCAATTTTTCATGATGCCTGCATGCGGTTTACAAGGCGTGTGAGACGCGAAATTTTTCGGGCGGCCTGTTTGGGATGGATCACACCTCTGGATGCTGTTTTTTGAATAACGGATACGGTGGCCGGCAGCTGTTCGATGGCCTTTTCCGGTGTAGCGGCCCTTACCGCCTTGACTTTATTCCTGATCCTGGTTTTGTAGGCCTTGTTTCTGAGCCGTCTGACCTCGCTCTGCCTGGCCCTTTTGAGGGCTGACTTATGATTCGCCAAGTTGAAACCTCCTGAAAATTTTGTAAAAAGACTGTATATCGCAGTAAAATATCTCCTGTCAAGAATTTTATCGACGAGAGCTGAAAGTGAAAGGTTCCGAAGAAAAAAATATTTCAAAAGCAGCCGGAGTTGTAGGCGTGTGGACCTTGTTGAGCCGAGTCCTGGGCCTGGTGAGGGATATCGTAGTGGCAACCCTGTTTGGCTCCGGTATGGCGGCGGATGCCTTTTTCGTTGCTTTCCGGATCCCCAACCTTCTCCGCCGCCTGTTTGCGGAGGGATCTTTGACGATCGCCTTCATCCCGGTTTTCAGCGAATACCTGGCTACCCGGAGTAAAGAGGAGGCATTCGATCTGGCAAGAACCGTTTTAACGGTTTTGTCCCTGATTCTCGTAGGCGTGACTTTGCTGGGTGTGCTGGGGGCACCCTGGATCGTTCGGATACAGGCCTTTGGATTCGAGGCGGGCGGTGCGAGGCATGAATTGACTGTTCTGCTCACCCGAATAACATTTCCGTATATTTTTCTGATTTCGATTGTCGCTTTTTTTATGGGTGTGCTGAATTCTCTTCGCCGGTTCGCCGCTCCGGCAGCCGCCCCGGTTTTCTTGAATGTCGGGATGATCGCCGCTGCTTATTTTATTTCCCCTTACTGCCCCGAGCCGGTGATGGGGCTTGCTATAGGGGTTTTGATCGGGGGCGTGCTGCAGGTATTGGTGCAGATCCCGTGGTTGATAAAGGAAGGCGTTCGCCTGCATCCGCGCTGGAACCCTGGACATCCGGCTCTCAGGCGGATCGGGCTGCTAATGCTGCCGGCGGTGTTCGGGGCTGCTGTTTATCAACTCAACCAATTTATTGGCACACTGATTGCCTCTTTTCTGCCTGAAGGCAGCATATCATGGCTGTATTACGCGGACAGGCTTGTCCAATTTCCATTGGGGGTTTTTGCGATCACGGTGAGCACCGTGGCCCTGCCGTGGCTTTCCACGCAGGCAGCCATGAAGGAGAAGAGCGTCTTTGCCGGAACTCTTTCCCACTCGCTTCGGATCGTTTTTTTCGTGACGATCCCTTCCATGGCGGGTCTGATGGTGCTGAGGGAGCCGATCGTGATGGTTCTTTTCGAGAGGGGCGCTTTTGATTCGTTTTCCACGGAGATGACCGCGTCTGCTCTGTTTTACTATGTCCTGGGCCTATGGGCCTTTTCCGGTATCAGGGTTTTAGTGTCGGCTTTTTATGCCGTTCAGGACACCAAAACCCCGGTCAGAATTGCTGTCGGGGCACTTGCCGCTAACGTTGCTTTCAGTCTGTTGTTGATGGGACCGATGAGACATGCAGGTCTTGCTCTGGCCCTT
>CAYXDR010000158.1:0-7162 GCA_964463515.1 uncultured Desulfobacteraceae bacterium
AAACAGAGTGGGGAATCGCCGGAGCGTCCTTAATGAAGAAACAGCCAACACAATCCGGAGACCGATAAAATGACCAATGAAAAAGGGATCGCTTTTCTCGGAAAAGATGCCAGACTTGAAGGAGTTTTGAAATTCAGTGATACATTCCGGATAGACGGGCATTTCAAGGGTGAGATTATCGGGAAAGGCACCCTGGTGGTAGGTGACAAAGGTTTTGTGGAATCAAATATAAAGGTTTCCGCTGCTGTGATCTACGGAGAAGTCTGCGGGGACATTAAGGCTACTGAAAAGATAGAGCTTCATTTGCCAGGTAAAGTGCTGGGCGACCTGGAGGCTCCTTCGGTGGTCATAGATGAAGGGGTTGTTTTTGAAGGAAGCTGCCGTATTCGTGGAGTATCGGAAACCGTGGAAGAATTGGAACCGATTGACCCGGAACCCGATGCTGCCATTGACTCCGTATGGGAACCTGCTGCCGCCCTCGGAACGGTATTCGGCCTAGTGACCGATACGGACACTGGGCAACCAATCGAAGGAGCCGATGTGAAAGGGAAGTGTAAAGGGGTGGGTAAACGAAAAACCAAGACCGACTCCTCCGGATGCTATGAACTCACCGGCCTTGAAGACGGCGAATGGAAAATCGAGATGAAAGCTAAGGGTTATGAAAAAATAACAACGAGCATCGTAATTTTCGGAGGGGGCAGGTATGAACAAAATTTCACCTGAACACCCGGCGCACCCACCGGGAATTAATTGCCCTTTTTCCGCGCCCGCGCATTGTCGGAAATTTACGACCAGATATTTAAATGGCTAAAATAAAAGACATATTACTTTAAGGTTTCTTTGTGGCATTTTTGTTGCAATCCTGATGTGAAAACACTTTCTGGACTCCCGGTTGTAACGGTGTGCAAATCGTCCGCCGGGATGCGGAATAAAACTCGGGGCAAATGCAACGAAAGGATGAACCAAATGAAGATTGAGGCGGGCTTTATGCAGCCGATGACCGCGGCCGGAAAGGGATCTGAGCCGCAGATTTCACGGGATCAGAGTTTTGAAGCTCTGCTTCGAAATACCTGTAAAAACGTGGCAGCCCCACGGCTGGATGGAAATACACTCAACGCCGCGGAGGTCCGCGAGGCCGGGAGGTCTTTGGATGTGAAGCCGAACGAAGAAATCGCGGTTCTACAGGCGGAAAAAGTGCTTGATATGCTGGATGTCTATAGGGAAAACCTCGCGGATGAGAGCATACCGCTTCAGCATATCCGTCCGCTTGTGGATGAAATCCAGGATGCGGCTGTACGGCTGGACAGTGTTATACACGGTGTGCAGCCAGATAGGGGAGCAGGCGGAATTATCAGGGAAATAAGTGAGTTGGCACACCAGGAGGTGCTCCGTTACCGGGAAGCCTGATCACTGCGGGGCTTAAATTTCCAGGGGGTAGCTGCTGCTGGAAATTTCAGGCCCCGCATACTAGAAACTAGACCATGGTCCCTGTGCTGATCGTTCTTCCTGTTCGTCCAGGCTTTCAGACTGCGACTGCGGCCTCGGATCTTTCCCGTGAATTGTCGGCGAGTTCGGCAGTATTGGTCTTTTTGTTGAACCAGCCTTCATAGAGGATCAGGTCAGGCGCAGCGTCCAGTGTGTCGTAGTTCTTTACATTGACGCCCCTAGTACCTGCCTCCATCGCGGAGTATACGCGCACGTCTAAGGTATCTTTGCTGTCCGGGCGCGGACGAATGACTGCCATCAGCTTCCAGACGAAGTCGGGGTCCTGCCTTTTCTCTACGACAAGATAACGGCCCACCACTTCGGGTATAGCCTTTGGTTTGGGCAGGGCTTTTTGCGTGGCGCCGGCATCAGCCTCTGCTTTTTTTGTCCAGAATTTCCAGGTCATAATTGCTCCTCTCTTTGGGTTCAAGGTGTTTATCTCTGCGCCTGTAATTCGCAAGATTTGCGCCATTCATAGAAGTCTTTGCTTTTACGGTAGTTTTTCTTGTATTCCTGTTTGTCGAGTGAATACACAGTTCATGAACATCCGGTGGTCGGATGGAGTAACATGCTGATTTTTATAGATAGTGTGTAAAATCCCGGGAGAGTCGCAGCAGTTCTTCTTTTGAATTTATCGGAAGTTTTCGTTCCGTTTTTTTGGGACAAAATTTCGGCCTCAACACAAGGCTGCGGTATTTTATGAATACAGGGTATTTTTTTGATGGTGCTTGAGCCGAATAAATTGAGCAACCCCTATGACCCATGCAGGCTTTGCCCACGAAGGTGTGATTCTTTTCGGAGCAGTCTTTCCTCCGGCGGCAGGTCGCCGTACTGCGGCGAAGCTTCTACCGTAAGGGTAGCCTATGTAGGCCCTCATTTTGGAGAGGAGCCTCCCATTACCGGGACCAGGGGTTCCGGTACGATATTTTTTTCGGGCTGCTCATTGAGATGCAGCTACTGCCAGAACTACCAGATCACCCACCAGGGTCTAGGAAATCCAGTGACCCTCCGGGCGCTTTTCGAGAAGGTGATCGCCATGATGGACGGCCCCGGCGTTCATAACATAAATATGGTGACGCCCGACCATTTCTTTCCTGATGTGTTTCAGTTGGTGGAGATGATCAGAAAGAGCGGCCGCGGGATTCCTGTTGTTTACAATCTTTCCGGCTACCAGTCGGTGGAAATGCTCAGGGAGGCGGAGAGCCGTGCAGATATATACCTTCCGGATTACAAGTATGCGGACGGGAAACTGGCGGCTGCTCTTTCAGGCTGCGGCAATTATCCGGGAACCGCTCTGGATGCGATTTATGAAATGGTTCGGCAGAAGGGATTTCTGGACCGGTGCGACGGATCTTTTTCGCCGGCGGGAAGAGGGGTCTTGGTTCGCCATCTTATCCTCCCGGGACATGTCGACAATTCCCTGTCAGCACTTGCCGCTTTGTTTGTGGAATTCGGCCGGGAGCTGCCCGTTAGCCTGATGTCCCAGTACCGCCCCGTTGTTCCCCAGAAATTCACGGAATTAAACCGGGCGGTAACCACGGAAGAGTTTAACAGGGTTTACCAGTATGTACAGGAGCTGGGTTTCGAAAATCTTTTTGTTCAATTCCCCGAGGACCCGGGCGGGGATGTTCATGAGCCTTTCGTCCCCGATTTCGGGAAAGATGCGCCTTTTGGTTGATCACCCCGGCTGATCCCCCGGTCAGTTCCGGTTTAGTGCAAGGACTGTTGTGTGCCTGCCTGCAGGGTCGAGACAACTTCAGGAATCGAAATGCTCTACTTGCTTTATGTATCTCCGGGTTTATGATACAAGAACGCCTGTAGCGCTGAACGGTATTCCAGCGCAGACAGTTTCGCGAATCTCCGGATTTCATGTTTTTTTCAGTGGGCTGGGTTGGTGTTCAGGAAAGGAGCGTGTGGAGCCATGGGAGTTTTGACACCGTTTTACGAAGTCAACGAAGCTCTGGTGACCATGGGTGCCGAAAAATTGAACCTGTGTATGCAGTGCGGGATGTGCGCCGGTTCGTGCCCGTGGAGAATAGTCGGAGGAGAATTCAACATCAGGCGTTTGATTCGAATGGCCCAGCTTGGAGTTGAAGGGTATGAATCAGACGATGTGCTCTACGGCTGTACAACTTGTAATAAGTGCGTGCTTCGGTGCCCGAGGGGTGTGACGATTATCGATATCGTAAAAGCGATGCGCGCAATGATTGCTCAGAGCGGGGCCGCTCCGGCAGTGCTCCGGACAATCGCGGGCAGTGTTCACAGCAATGGCAACCCCTGGTCTGAACCCAGAGAAAAGCGTACTGCATGGATGACCGATCTTGATGTTCCGCGTTTCGATGGAAGCCAGGAATATCTTCTTTTTGTCTGCTGTACTTCCGCCTACGATCCGAGGGGCAGGCAGGCCGCCAGGGCACTGTTGAAGGTTCTCGATGCGGCCCGTATAAGTTACGGCGTTCTGGACGGCACCGAAAACTGCTGCAGTGAGTCGATGAGAAAAATCGGGGAAGAGGAGCTTTTTCTCTCAATGGCTTCATCGAATGTGGAGCTTTTGAACAACCTGGGCGTTAAAAGGATAATCACTACCTCTCCTCACTGCATGTACACTTTTCTCAATGAATATCCTGAATTGGGAGGTAGTTGGGATGTGGTTCACTATTCCCAGGTCCTGGCCGGTGCACTTGAATCCGGGGATCTGAAGATCAGCCGTCCCATCGATGCGAAGGTCACTTACCATGATCCATGCTATCTGGGGCGGCACGGCGGTGTTTACGAGGCACCCAGGTCTCTTCTGGAGGCCTTGGCTGGCGGGGGCTTGGTCGAAATGGAACGAAACCGTCAAGAAAGTTTATGCTGCGGCGGTGGCGGAGGGAGACTCTGGATGGAAACAAGGCCCGAATGGCGGTTCTCCGATTTACGCATACGCGAAGCATGCCAAACCGGGGCTTCGATTCTCGCCACGGCCTGCCCTTATTGTATTTCGATGTTGGAGGACAGCCGAAAAACGACGGGTAGCGAGGAGGCAATCGAAGTCAGAGACTTGTCTGAATTGATAGTGGAAGCTTTATAACCAACGACGACCCTGCTGGCCGCCGGGTTTATGGGATAATATGAAAACAGCATATCTTGATTGTTTTTCAGGGGTGAGTGGAGATATGTTTCTCGGCGCACTTCTGGATGCCGGACTGGCGCTTGAAGATCTTCGGAGCGCGCTCGCTACACTGCCGCTCAAAGGATACCGAATTGAGTCTGAGACCGTGTTGAGGAGCGGCATCGCTGGCCGCAGCTTCAAGGTCCTTCTGGAAAACGAAGAACATCATCACCGCAATGTAGGAATGATTCGAGAGATCATTCATGCTTCCGGGTTGAGCGAATGGGTCAAAAAGCTGAGCATTGAAATGTTTGAACGTCTCGCACGGGTTGAGGGTGCCGCGCATGGAACCGACCCGGAAAAAGTCCATTTCCACGAGGTGGGAGCGGTCGATTCGATAATGGATATCGTGGGAGGCGTTTTCGGAGTAGAAGCAGTCGGGATCGAAAAACTTTATGCTTCGGCGCTACCCCTGGGATCGGGCTTTGTCTCGTGTGCTCACGGATCGATTCCTCTGCCTGCACCGGCCACTTTGGCACTGCTTGAAGGAGTGCCGGTCTACGATTCTGGCCAGTGCCGGGAAATGGTTACCCCCACCGGGGCGTTGCTTGTGACTTCACTGGCTTCGTCGTTCGGTTCGATGCCTCCTATGACGATACGCAGAGTGGGCCACGGTGCAGGAAGCGGTGATCCGGAGGGAAGGCCCAACCTGCTTCGTATTGTTGTAGGGGAATCTGCGTCCGGATCCGCTACCGAGACGGTAGCGGTTATAGAGACGAACGTGGATGACATGACACCCGAAGGCGTCGGCTTCCTGATGGAGCGATTATTTGCTGTAGGCGCGCTGGATGTAACTTTTTGCCCTGTTCATATGAAGAAAAACAGACCCGGCATAAAAATAGAAATTGTGGGCCGGCCTGAGGATAAAGATCTTCTTGTGTCGGTGCTTTTGCAGGAAAGCACTTCGCTCGGGGTTCGGTTCAGATACAGTGAAAGGACAGTGCTGGAAAGAAGGCAGGTTACAGTGGAAAGCCCATGGGGTCCCCTTCCGGTAAAGGAGATAGTCGGCCTGGATGGCCGCAAAGCCTACATGCCGGAATTCGAGGCATGCAGAAAAGTGGCGCTTGAGAGAAATATGGCCTTGAAAGAGGTTTTTGCCTGGGTGTCTGCCTTCGGTGCGCCCTGGCGCGATAAAAGTGCGGTCGGCCCTGAATCCACCACATGATTTTCCCTTGGCCAATGTGTAGCGGAGTCCGGGGCGGAGATAGGTTCTTGATGCGGCGATCCGGTTTTGATAACGTTTCCTGTCAAAGAAACGCGGCCGTTTCCGGTAAGAGAGGAAAGGTATTGAACCTTATTGCGGTGTGGTTCGGAGTGGGTCTCTGTCCGGCGGCCCCTGGCACCGCAGGCACGCTCGCTGCGTTGCCGTTGATTTTTTTTGCTGGCTGTTCAGGGCTTTTCGGTAAAAGTGTTTTGCTTGCTGTATTGGTTTGTGCGGCGGTGTGGAGTTCGGATTTTTACCGGCGCTGTGCGGGAATCGAGGATCCTCCGGAAGTAGTCGTCGACGAGGTGGTGGGTTTTTTCATTGCCGTTGCTCCATGGAAGCCGTCCTGGAAATTGTTGTTCGCAGGTTTTTTGCTGTTCCGGTTTTTTGATATTGTCAAGCCCTTTCCTGTCGGTATTGCAGAGAGGCTTCCCGGAGGCGTCGGGATCGTCGCCGATGATGTGGTGGCCGGGATATACAGTGCTGTGGGCCTGTGGGTGCTTTTTTTTGCTGGAATTCTGCCGTGATGCGGTCGAGAAACCCGGGATGAACTGTGAAATAATAACAATAGGAGATGAATTGACCTCGGGGAAAGTCCCTGATGTCAATTCGAGGTATGCCTGCACGCGGCTCATCGATGCAGGGTTAAGCGTCACGCGTATCACTTCTCTGGGTGACGACGAGCCCAGTGTTTCCGAGGAGATCCGGCAGGCCATGCGGCGGGGCGGTTTTGTTATTGTGACCGGAGGGCTTGGCTCGACTGTGGATGATATGACCAGTGAAATAGCCGCGGGGGCGTTTAAGCGGAAACTGGTGCGTCATCCGGAAGTTTATCGGTGTATTCTTCGTTACACAAACGAAACCGGGACCAGGTTGAACCGACCTCTGGAAAAAATGGCGATGCTGCCGGAAGGCGCAGAACCCCTGGATCCGGAAGGAAACCACTGCGGTTTCAGGATCGAGGCAGGAACTGCGGTCTTCTTTTTTCTTCCGGGTGTGCCGGAGCAGATGCGTCGTTTACTGGACCTTTTCGTGATTCCACGGATCAGGCAGACCTGCGGTCGGCCGGAAACGCTTTTCCAGCGTGTTCTGAAGCTGTACGGCATCGGAGAATCGCAGGTTGCGGAGATGTTGGAGGACTTACAAATTTCGGAGCCTGATGTGGTTTTCGGCTTTTATCCCAGACTCCCCGAGATCCATGTGACTTTCAGCTTCAGGGGAAAAGATGAGCGACATGCTCACAAGGTTCTCGACCGCGTTCAAAATACCGCCTGTGAAATTCTTGGCTCTTTTGTGTTTGCAAGGGATGACCAAACGATGTC
>CAYXDR010000159.1:0-7134 GCA_964463515.1 uncultured Desulfobacteraceae bacterium
GTTCAACCCTTACGAATCGGCGGTTCGGGTTACCTTCGAGGACGACGGCACCCTGGGTATAGCGGTGGGCAGCGAATGTTCAGCCTGCCGACGGCAGTTATGCGCTCGTCTTTGTCCAACCGGGGCCATTAACGTTCTCGTAGGCAGGGATCAGGGATAAGCACCATGAGGTGCTAAATCCGACCGCTGCCGGATGGGCGGCGATTGGAAATTTTATCAACCAAATCAACAGAAAGGGGTCATTTATGAAAAGGATGCTTTCGTTGGCAATCGCATTGACTGTTCTGGCGGTTTTTTCAGCTGTGCCATGCAGCGCCAAGACCACCTGGAACGCCAATTCGGTCTGGCCGCCAAACAACCACCATTCAATCGGCCTGGAGGAATTCGCCGCTAAAGTGAAAGAGGCGACGGGCGGGGAACTTGAAATCATAGTCAACTCCGGAGGGGCCCTGGGCTACAAAGGCCCTGAACTGCTGAAAGCGGTGCGTGACGGGCTGGTACCGCTTTCCGATATGCTGGTTTCAGGAGTCGCCGGAGACGAAAAAATTTTCCAGATAGTTACTCTTCCCTTCCTGGCGCATGATTTCGAAGAGGCCAAGCTCCTCAACGATACGGCCAGGCCCTATTTCGACAAAGCAGCAGAAAAATGGAAGCAGAAGATTCTCTACATTGCCCCCTGGCCGGGAGCCGGTCTGTGGAGCAAGAGCAAAATTTCTTCGGTCGAGGATATGGAGGGGCTGAAGACCCGCACCTATGACAAAAACGGGGCGCTTGTTGTGGAGGCGACAGGCGGGACGCCTTATGCCCTGCCTTTTTCCGAGGTTTATTCTTCGCTGGCGACCGGCCTGATAGATTCGGTTATCACCTCCACTCCCACCGGGGTAGACGGCAAGTTCTGGGAGGTTCTAAACTACTACCACCCGCTGAACATCACGATCGCAACCGACATGGTCAACGTAAATTTGAAAGCTTTCAACAAGCTTGACAAGAAAACCCAGGATACCCTGGTCAAGCTCGGACAGGAAATGGAAGCGGCCATGTGGAAGAAGGTGGCTGAAATCGACAAGGAAAAGGAAGGCATTTGCAACAAAAACGGAATAGAAACAGTGAAGCCTTCCAAGGAACTTATGAGCGCGTTGAGCGAGGTTACCGAAGGAATCCGAAGCGACTGGCTCGAGGGAGCTTCGGACGATGCAAAGGCTCTTTACAAGGAGTACATGAAAAAGGTAGGACGCTAGAGGATGCCGTGTTTCCGGTGACGCAGCAAGACGCTGGCAGTTTCGCCGAGGCATTTGCAATTTCGCTGTTTTTGTGTCAAAACAACCAGTAACAAGACAGTGAAGAGATTTTTCCCGGCCGGCGCCGGCCGGCCGGGGAATTTTTACCGTAAAGTTTTAACCGGGCACGAAGGGTCTCCGGGAGTTTGTTTATGAGATTATTGGTTCGGTGGATCGACCGCCTCTCGTCCTGGGGAGGTGTTGCAGCCGGCGGCATGCTTTGTGCCGGGCTGCTTCTGGTGGTGGGCGAAATCCTGTTTCGCACGGTGTTCAGCAGAACACTGTTTATCGCCGAAGAATACTCCGGTTATCTGATGTGCGGCCTGACATTCTGTGCCTTGGCCTACACACTACGTGAAAAGGGCCATATCAGGATGACGTTCCTGCTGAAGGTTGTTCATGGACGGGGCCGGATTTTTCTGGACATTGTTTGTTTCGCGGTCGGGCTTGTGTTTTCCGCCTCCTTGACATATTTTACCGCGCTGTTTTTTTGGGATTCTGTGGTCAGCGGGTCCCAGTCGATGCAGATTTCGGAAACTTACCTGGCTATTCCCCAGTTTTTCATGCCCTTTGGTGCATTGTTGATGTCTTTTCAGTTTCTCGCCGAAACTCTGCGGGCGTTCACGATGCTCAAGGAAGGGGCTGATAACTTGTACGCTGGACAGGAGTCAAGCTCACTGGGGCGTTAGGCAGGTAAAGAGCTGCCGGGCGGTGCTCCGCCGCGGGCGGCTTGGGGGAGCTGAATATTGGATCTTGTCACCGTTTCGTCGACTTTGTTGGCCCTGCTTGTGGTTTTTATGGGCGGGACCGTGTGGATCGGTATTTCGTTGTTTCTCGTCGGCGTGGGGGGGCTGGTTATTTTCACCGACATGCCTTTCGGTGCCGTGATGAGCAACGCCGCTTGGAACAATACCAGCGGGTCGGCCATGATGGCCCTGCCCATGTTTGTCTGGATGGGGGAGATTCTGTTCAGGAGTAAAATTTCACAGAATCTCTTCAACGGCCTGACGCCCTGGATGGACCGGATTCCCGGCGGGCTGCTTCACGTCAACATATTCGCCTGCACCTTTTTTGCTGCGGTTAGCGGATCATCGGCCGCTACAACAGCCACGGTCGGTAAAATAACCGTGCCCGAGCTTCGGGACCGCGGCTATGACAGGCGTATGGCGGTGGGGTCGCTTGCCGGTGCGGGAACCCTTGGCTTTTTGATTCCGCCCAGCATGATGATGCTGGTCTATGGAATCATCGGGGATGTAAGCATCGGCAAATTGTTCATAGGAGGGTTTTTACCCGGGCTTTTGATCGTAGTTCTGTTCGGCGGTTACATCGTTGTACGTTGTATCCTGAATCCTAGTCTGGCGCCTGCGAGTTCTGAACATCACACGTGGAACCAGCGGGTCCGGGCAATTCCGGAGATTGCCCCGGTCTTTTTTTTGATTCTAATAGTCCTGGGAAGTTTATACGCGGGTTGGGCCACCCCCACCGAGGCAGGGGCGGTGGGCGTTGTGGGCTCTCTTGTTTTCGCACTGGTCAGCCGCAGCATGGACCGCGGTGTTTTCGCCGAAAGCCTTATGGGGGCTATTAAGACGAGTTGCATGATCATGCTCATTGTAATGGGGGCCAGCTATCTTTCCGTGGTTGTCGGTTATCTGGGAATTACCCGCAAGCTGACGCTGATGGTAACCGAGATGGGGCTGTCTCCATACCTTCTGATACTGATATTGAGTGTCCTCTATATAGGACTTGGGTGTCTGGTGGACGGTTTTTCAATGATCGTGATGACGACTCCCATAGTGCTTCCCCTGGTCACCGTGGCCGGGTTCGATTCGGTATGGTTCGGGGTCTACCTGGTGCTGATGATTGAATTGGCCCAGATTACGCCTCCTGTCGGGTTCAACCTTTTTGTCATCAGCAGTTTGAACAATGATGATATTTTAACGATCGCCCGGGCCGCGATGCCTTTTTTCGCGCTCATGGCGGTTGCTACGATCTTGATAACTGTTTTTCCGCAGATTGTTCTGTATTTGCCTGACATGATGAAATGATCGGTTTTATGAGGAGCGACGGCCGCACCGTTCCCAGTACTGTAAGTGACGCGGCCGCCGCGAATGAGGATGCCGCCGGTGAAGTTGTCAACCGGCGGTTTCCTCGGCTCCAAGTTCGCCAAGGCGTTTGTTGACGGCGTCCAGTTCGGACTGCAGAGCATTGGCCTGGTTTTTGAGTGCCTGTTTTTCCATTTCCGGGTCCGGCTTATAATATGCGCCGGGATAAGCGTAAGGGGCTGTGTATCCCCCGAATCTTATCCAGCCCGGAAGTCCTGTTGCGTAGTACCGGCGGCGCCAGCCGCGCCCTCCCCAGAATCCGCGGCCTCCTCCTAAACCCCATCCAAAGCCTCTTCCGGTTATGGGATTGTTGTACCCCGGAATTCGGTATCCAGCGCAGTATCCGGCTGCGCGCCCTGTCATTGGACCCATTCCCATGGGTCCGGTTCCATCTCCTGCTGGCATTCTGAATCCCTCCTTTCTCGGAACTTGATTTATGCCTCGGGCCGTATTACTCGACAAGTGCGAGGCTTTAGGCATCCTGCATTGTCTTGGGTGAGCCGGAATTAGTAATAGGGCCACATCCTCGCCCTGTGTCCCCGCCGTCCCCGCCTCCGGCAACCGGGCATCGAGAAAGCATCCCGCATCAAACGGCCCTTGAGCCAGGCATCGATCACTTCCCGCAGGTCGCCTGCTATAAACGGGAAAACGGTAATTCCATAGGCCGAGACCAAGGCATGCATGGGCCTGGATATGGCACCGCAAACCAGTACTCCAACTCCCTTGTCAACCAACCGAAGCACCTTTGAAACGGGCAGGCTTTCCGGCAAAAAACCCCGGGTCTCTTTCATGACCCTGCCCGAGTGTATCTCTACGATCACAAACCGGCGGGCGGTGTCGAAAACCGGCGCTATACGGTTATCCCAGTGTGCGAATGCGGCCTTTTTTACCGGCATACAGTGCCCCTTTCCATGTATTTGCTGAAGCAACGTTTGTGCCGAAATTTACATCGAAGCTCGATAAAAGTAAAATGCATGCAAATTCAAGGGAATGCATTTGGGAAAGGTAGTGGGAAGGAAGACAAGGATGTAGCTTGGATGCTACTTGAGTTGCTGGACAAAGGTTGCTATGGTGCTACCTCTTGTTTGCCGTCATTTGCTTTACGGCTTTTTTCGGGGAGCCTGATTCCAAGCCGTTTTATCCTGCGGTACATGGTGGTTTTGTGAATCCCCAGCTCCCTGGCCGCAGCCAGGCGGTTGTATCCGTTTCTTTTCAGCGCGGCCCTGATGGCTTGGGCATCGAGAATTTCATGGGCGCTGCGGACATCGGACTTTCCGGGACTTTGCATTCCTCCGCCTGCCAGTTCCCCGGGGAGATGTTGGATGTTTATGAGGCCTTCCCCGCACAGGATAAATGCCCGTTCGACGGCGTTTTCCAGTTCTCGGATGTTTCCGGGCCAGTCGTGGGCCATCAACAGAGACAGGGCTTCTGGTGAAATTCCCTTCACGGATTTCTGCTGCAGGCTGTTGAATCGGCAGATAAATTGATCCACCAGCAAGGGGATGTCTTCTTTTCTTCTCCGCAGAGGCGGCAGCTCGAGCCGCATGACATTGACCCTGTAGTATAGATCCTCGCGAAAAAGCCCGTGCTTTACCTGTTCTGCAAGGTCCTTGTTTGTGGCTACCAGGATCCGGGCATCGGTGGATTCCGAGCTGGTCGCTCCGAGAGGTTCGTATGTACGTTCCTGGAGTACCCTCAGGAGGCGTACCTGAAGAGCATGGCTAACTTCCGCAATTTCATCCAGAAAGAGACTTCCCCCGCGGGCCAGAGTGAAGCGCCCGGGCTTGTCCTTGTTGGCGCCGGTGAATGCGCCGGCCTTGTATCCGAACAGCTCGGATTCAAGAAGGGTGTCCGGGAACGCCCCGCAGTTGACGGCGATGAAAGGCCCTTGGCTGCGGGGACTCAAGGAATGTATCGTCCGTGCTACAAGTTCCTTTCCTGTGCCGGTTTCCCCGAGAATAAGAACGGTGCTGATGCTGGTGGCGACCGCGGGCAGAACTTCGAAAATCCGCTGCATTAGAGGGCTTCGGCTGGTCAGTTCACCAACCCGGAATTTTCCTTCCAGCTCCATGCGCAGGGCCTGGATTTCGGAAAGATCGCGAAAGGTTTCGGCACCACCTATCACCCGGCCGCTGGAATCCTTCAGTACTGCGGTCGAAATGCTTATGGGGATGCGGTTTCCGCCTGAATCCACGATATATGCGGATTTGCCTATTATAGGTCTGCCTGTTTTCAGTGTCTGTCTCAGAGCACAATCCGCGCCGCACATGCTGCACCGCAATACTTCGGAGCAGCGCCTGCCGATGGCCTCATTCCTCTGGACTCCCGTTATCTGTTCGGCCGCGCGGTTGAACGAGGTAACGCGCCAGCCCATGTCCACAGTGAAAACGCCGTCCGAAATGCTTTCCAGAATAGCCTCGGTGGGCGTCGGATGGTCTTTCCTTGTTTGTTTTTCCGGGCTTGCCATCCCAATACTCCCGCGGTACCGGCGGGGGAAGAGCCCGCTTCCTGGTTTTTCAGGAAGCGGGTCCGGTGGAGTTTCGAGAACAATTGTTCCCCTGGCCTGTTATGCGATTTTTTCTGCCCCGGAATAGACTTCGTCCACATGAATCACCGCTGCGCCGCGTCCAGGGAATTTGGAGTCCAGCCAGCCGCTTTTCATGTCATCGTAATGGGGCCCGCTTGTCTGATAGGAAACGGTCCCCTTGATCTGAAAGGACCTTTTCTCCGGTGCTATATAAAGAAGGCTGACTTTCTGGTTGGTGTCGATGTTTTTCCGGGTTTTGTCAAAGAAGTTATCGGCAACAACGATTGTTTCTTCATCCGCCATCTTCACACAGGTGACCCATATGCTGTTGGGTGTTCCGTCGTTACTGGCTGTTGTAAAAACGCATGGTCCCTGTCGTTCTTCCCATGCGCTGCGGGCGTTTTCCGGTAATTTAGCCACTATTCTTCCTCCTTCTGATCGTAAGTTTAGGGCCGTTGAGGGATCACCTCACAACCCGCCTTGAACTTAACCACTTCTGCTCAGACGAGTCAAGGCCGACGGCATCGGGAAAAGTCAAAATATCGATATCCCTCGACGACGGGGATGGTGCTTTTTTTCTTGACAATAGCAGATTATTAACGGAAACTGTCTTCTAGTCGACTATATGAATATCCCTATTTTCTCGTAAAATCAAATAATTGCTCTGTTATATATAAAGGGTTCTCTGGTGATGGAAGGTCAAAAATCATTCAAGACCGTAACACCTGCGAACGGACCTCTCAAGGAGGGCCCAATACCCCGGTACTATCGAATACAGATGGAGATCCGAAAACAGATTGAATCCGGAACATGGCTTCCCGGCGAGATGATACCGGCAGAGAGTCAGATAGCCGAAGACCACTGCGTCAGCTTGGGGACCGTGCGCCGCGCGATACAGGACCTGGTCACAGACGGGCTGCTTTACAGGATGCAGGGCAAAGGTACTCTCGTTGCCGGTACCAACTTGAAGCGGGAAACCTTGCGTTATTACCGTTTCAAGAAGGATTTCCTCAAAAAGGAGTCATCGCACCAGATAACCTTTCTGGACCTGGAAAGAATCGAGGGAAACGAGGAAATCAACCGGCTGCTGAAGGTGAGCGAGGACATGGAGCTTTATCTTCTTAAACGGGTTTTCACCAGGTCGGGGGCACCCATAGTGTACTCGATATCCTATCTTCCCACCGCTACCTTTCCTTGTCTTGAGGAGCTTTCCAGGCATCGGCTCGAG
>CAYXDR010000160.1:0-3495 GCA_964463515.1 uncultured Desulfobacteraceae bacterium
TTGGGTTTGCGTGCGATCACACGGCAGATTTTATGCCTTTTCCTATTTGGGTTGCCAGAAAGGTCTCTTCTCAGCTTACTACCGCGAGAATAGATGGGACACTGCCTTACCTTATGCCGGATGCCAAGGTCCAGGTAGGCGTGGAGTTCAGGCAAAGAAAACCTAAACGTATTCACAGCATAACGGTCACAGCAAGTCAGAAGAATCTGCGCCGCCCGAATCTTAAGCGTCTACGAGATGATATAAGAGAGGCGGTGTTGACCCCTGTTTTTGAAGATGAAGATTTGAAGCCGGATTCAAAAACCAGGATTTTTATTAATCATGACGGCATTTTTTTGGGAGGGCCCACGTCACATTCAGGCCTTACAGGCCGTAAGAACGCGGTAGACACGTATGGTGGTTTCTCACGACACAGCGGGCACGCCCTGAGTGGCAAGGATCCTCTTAGGATAGACAGGCTTGGGCCCTATATGGCACGTTATGTTGCCAAGAACATTGTAGCTTCTGGATTGGCAGGAGAGTGCGAGGTGACATTAAGTTACTCGGTCGGTTTTACAAAACCCGTAAGCATCCAGATAGAAACTTTCGATTCTGGAAAGATTTCAAATTCAGAAATATCGGAGCGTGTGATAAGGCATTTCGATTTCCGTCCTGCTGGGATACTTAAGCAACTTGGCTTGAGGGTACTTCCAATGAAATATCCCATGGGCTTTTACCAGCAGCTCGCGGCATCGGGTCACTTTGGAAGAGATGACCTGGAACTTCCATGGGAAAAATTGGATAAAATGGAATTAATAGCGTAGAGGTTTATAACTTTATGTCTCTGAATATTTAAACTGATTTTACTGTTTTATGGCCTGAAACATGAGAAAAGACATATTTTTGGGGATTTAAGGTCCCCAGGGAAAGACCCTCTAGATAAGAGCGGCAAGAAAAGACAGGCCGCTTGTTTGAAGCGCCCGTCCTACTGCCCAACCTAAAATCGCTTTTCCTAATGCCACCCCAGCCCATGAAGCATTCTGTCCGACATGCTTGTGATCAGCGCGTAAATCTGATTCAATAATAAAATCATTTGCTTTTAATAATGACAGAATATGTTTGCAATGAAGAAGTTCTGGATCATAATGAATAAGAATGCTTCCTGTTATTTTGTTAACCTCTATATTTGTTATACCATCCATACCAGAAAAAAGATTCATTAGAAAAAGTTCCATTTGAGGTCTATTTTTTAGCATAGAAATTTTAATACGCAGCCTTCCTGCTACTGAATGAATGATACATACCGTATCCATCCCGTGTTCTCCTGTCGTCTACCATAATTATGACAAGCTTACATTATTATTAAATACTATCCTTTTAGATGTTATGCTGTTATTAGTAGAATCGAATTTAAATTTTGCGTTATCACTACCACTTTCATAAAAAATAGGACATGTTTGTTAGGATTTTGTAAGGGAAAAATGAAATTTATATTTGATCTGCACCATCTTGATCTTGAGGGATGTGTGAAGTTAAACCCTTTAAGCTTTTAACCCATTTATGATTCCATATATTAGATAGTGCCCATCCGGAAATACCGGATGGAAACTAGGTAATTGTATCTAAAGATCAGGCTTATGCCATCTTGGATTTAACAAGAACCTCGCAAATTGACATTAATTCCGTAACAAAAACCGCCTAACAGTCAAATTTGATGGCCTCGTAAAAGTCCCCAAGCCGTCATTCCGGCGCAGGCCGGAATCCATAAGTTGTTGGAATGACTGGACCCCGGCCTGCGCCGGTGTGACGATAAATGGGATATTTTGACTTTTTACGACCTCGTCAAATTGCAAGGATTTATAGGCTCCGGGGAATATTCCCTGGGAGTTTGAAGACGGGGTGTTGATTGCGCCGGGGTTTCGGAATCAGATGTTCCGAAAATTACCACCAGATTTGTTGCAACAGAAAACCCGAAAATTTACCGGCCTTCACCCAAGCAAAAAATGAAGATTTTTAACTCAAAATAGCGTTTAATGGCATCTTGAATTATTATTTACAGTAACTTTATTACACAGGAAGGAACAGCCATGTTGAAATTATCTAAGCAAGTTGTAGATTTTATTAACAATGAATATATTAATGATTTATTATATATTATAAGTAATAAAAATATAAAGACAGTTTTTCAACCTATCATTGATCTTTATAGTGGAAATATTTTGGGTTATGAAGCTCTTAGTCGCATAATCGGCCCTTCCATTTTTTCAAATATAGGAGAACTTTTCGAAAAAGCACAAAAATTTAATTTGACCAATGAACTTGAAGCCGTATGCAGAGAAAAGTCAATTGTCAATGCAAAATATATTGGAATTATTGATGCTTCCAGTGGTATCGATCCAAGAAGCTCCGACCGCATTGCCAAATTTCCCAAAGGTTTTTTGTCTTTGAATATCAGCCCCAGCTTACTGGCTTTTCCCCTGAGCGATGATGCCGGCAGTGAGACTTTACTTGAGGAAATCGAGGATTACCGGGATTCATTGGTCCTGGAAATGACGGAACGGTTTTGCATCGAGAACGAATCCCGGTTTTCGAAAACTGTTGATGAATATAAAAGGCGCGGGTTCAGGATTGCGATAGACGATCTCGGTGCCGGTTACGCCGGTCTCCAGCTCTTGGCCAATATTGAACCTTTCATGGTTAAGATCGATCGAAGCATCATAGCCGGGATACAGCATTCCACACGGAAACGTTTGCTTCTGGAGTCCCTCGTGTCTTTCTGTAGAAAAATCAATGCCAGGGTGGTAGCGGAAGGGATAGAAACCTACGAAGAGCTGGAAACTGTTGTAGCATTGAAGGTCGATTGTGGACAGGGGTTTTTCCTGGCCAAGCCTGAAGCTCAACTGCAAACCTGCAGTGAAGAGGCCCTTTATTGTATCCTAAATAACAAAAATTCAAACAAGGTCAATGCTGTCGAAAGCAACTGCGCTGGTTCCTTGGCCCGATTCGTACAACCGGTTACCTGCAATGAATCCGTGGATACCGTAGCAACAATGTTTAGAGCAAATGATGAATTGAGATCCGTTCCAGTCCTGGAGGGTCAGCTTCCCATCGGCATCATTCACAAGAGTGAAATCTTCTACAAGCTGGGTCAGCGTTTCGGTTACGATTTATTAAGCCGTAAATCAGTAAGCCATGTTGTTGAAGATGCATTGGTTTTCGAGTTCAACACGCCGATCGAAGAGGTTTCCCGCAAAACGCTTGAAAGGGATCTGGGTAATATCTATGATGACATAATTGTCGTTAGAAACGGAGGATATTGCGGAATAGTTAAAGTATATGATTTGCTCGATAAAATCACACAGCAAAAGGTCAACCTGGCGATACAGGCAAATCCCTTAACTGGATTGCCGGGAAATAACCTTATTAAAAATGAGATTGTCGCTCGTCTCGATTCTAACCAACTTTTTTCGGTATTGTATTTCGACCTGGATAATTTTAAACCATTCAACGATAATT
>CAYXDR010000160.1:3505-7109 GCA_964463515.1 uncultured Desulfobacteraceae bacterium
AGGGGGATAATGCCATCCGGTTAGTGGGCAACATTTTGAAAGATGTTGTGGTTTCATGGGATAGGAACAGTTTCTTGGGGCATATCGGAGGGGACGATTTCGTCGTCGTCTGCGCTCACCAGGGGGTCGAAGACCTCTGCGAAAAAATCCTGTCGCGTTTCGAGAAAGAGTCTTTATCTTTTTATGACCCTGAAATAATTGATGCGAAATGTTACAAAAGTTTTGACCGCAGTGGTTGTCCGCGCGCCTTCCCTCTTCTTTCCTTATCGATATCCGTTGTGTCCTCAGCTGATAGGGTTTTCGAATCGTACGCACACATGATATCGGTCGCTTCTGAAGTGAAGAAAAAGGCAAAAAGTATTCCAGGAAACAGCTACTATGTGGACAGGCGTAGAAAATGAAGCGTCGGCTTGAGGTACAGCGGCACCTGTATCTCGCGTAAAACCGCGTTTATGACGCTTCGCTGCAGCCTCGAAAAAACAATCCAAGGAAATCGAAATGGTGATTTACCCTGCTTCGAATGGGGTAGAGATTCCCGGGAGAACCTTGAAGCCGGAATAACCGGAAGAATAGGCCTCAAGTTTAATATCTGAAGATCATCACCAACTATGAGAATGGACCCGCCCATCCCGGCTCTGATGTTTTTGCCTTTAGTGCCGGTGCTTTTAGCTTCCCGCATGGTGACGGCAAAAAAATGTGGAAAGAGGCCCCTTTTTCAAGTGCAGTTTCTACGGAAATAGCGCCGTTGTACTTTGAAACTATATCGCGAACAGTTGAAAGCCCGAGGCCCGTTCCGTCTGGTTTGGAGGTAAAAAACGGATCGAAGATTCTGGGGATCATCGATGGCGCAATCCCACAACCGTTGTCTGAGACGGACATGCGAAGAATTTTGCAATCCCGACTGACTGAACCGGTTTGGAGTTGACCCGGGACGGGAGCTATATGATCGCAGAGCTTAACTTCGACACGGCTACCCTGCGGGATTGTAGCCTGAGCTGCATTGATACAGAGATTGATGATGATCTGTTGAATTTCATTGCCATTGGCCAGGATGAGATCGTTTGAAGCGGTTGATTGAAACTCAAGATTGATGGTGGGAGGGAGTATCGCCCTGAGAAAAACCATGGCTTCTTCAATGCAGTCCGAAAGATGGATGAGCTTTTTGTCTTCTCCATTAGGACGGCTGAATGCTAGGATTCGTCCAACAAGCTGCTTAGCGCGGTAAGCCGCCATGCGAATTTTGTGCACATGGGACAATTTGGGGTCATTTTCTACCCCTGCTTTTAGCATCATATCAGTATAGCCCAGAATGGGTGTAAGAATGTTGTTTAGGTCATGCGCGATTCCGGCCGCCAGAATTCCTATGGTCTCCATTTTGTGCGTCTGTAAAGAAAGAGCTTCATCTTCTTTTTGTAAATATTGTGGATGCGTCGAGTTCATTCCAAGCCCCCCATAAATAAAATACAGTGAACCGGAGTTCAGTCAAAAACAAATTTCAGTTTGGTTAGATTACGGTAAGGGAAACATATCGGTGCGACATCGGTAGGTAAGCGGGATAAGTAAGCAGTAGCTTTTAGCCCAGGGATTGCAAACATTTATTTATGCCTCACCGGCTTCCGTATCGGCAACAGGGTCGAAAGAGTTCCGGCATCAAATTTTGATGGCACGCCAACGAGTAGGGAGCCGAGAGAATGATTTGCTGAATATGTTTAGTCTGCCAAATGAAAATCGTGCAAGAGCCTAATATTTCTGAAACGAAGGAACCTTAAAAGAAGGAAAAATTTTTCTGGAGGCCATGATTGGAAGGTTTGAGTCTCGACAGGCGGACGATTGAATCGATTTTCTCCTTTGCCAAGCCGATGGGACACAATGAGGACCCAACCTATTTGAATTTGGGTTTTGGATTCCTTTATTATGGACTGGTAAGGTCTATACGGCCTTCCCACGTGTTCGTTATCGGCTCCGGCTTTGGTTTCAGTGTTGTATGTTTCGCTTTAGCTTTAAAAGACAATGGGCAAGGCAGCCTCACATTTGTAGATCCATCCTACGACTTTCTTAAGGATGGCCCATTTAAGACTATTGGGGGCCGAGGCACATGGAATAATCCGGAATGCGTGTATAGACACTTTGAACGCTTCGGCGTGGAGGATATTGTTACACATCATAGATCAACAAGCGAAAACTTCTTTTCTCATTATGAAGACATGGCGCTGCCAGCTATTGATCTTGCTTTTGTGGACGGTAATCACTCATTCAAAAATGTAGGGCATGATTTTTTGCAGGCGGCAAAAAGAATGAAAAAGAACGGTTACATACTCCTCCACGATACAAACATCTATCTTCGGGAATTCATCCATCACTCTGGTGTAAAGAGATGGCTCTCTTTGATTAGAGACGCATCGGACAGTTTCGAGATGGTTAATTTCCCTTTTTCTTCAGGTCTAGCTATTGTTCGGCTACTGAAAGACAAGGCATGGAAAGAGTTGAAACCTTGATAATCATATTTACCATAGCGGCAAGGTAACATCTCAATAACTGGTGTTAAAGAGTGCGGATTCCGGGAGCAGGAATCCCGGAAGTCTGTGGAGAAAACAGTCATCTCCGGTTTATTGAGAAGATACGCGGCAAGCCTATTTTTTGGGGCTTATGTCTTCTTGCGCTCAACATGAATGGTCATCTCAAAGGCTGTAACTACGCAAAAACCGGATGAACGAAAAATTTTTCTCTGATTTATCGGTCTTTTTAAGTATTCTGAGAGACAAAACCTGAGCTTAACCGAAGAAGAATGCAAAGTGTTTACCTCAACGGGAAATCCTAACGAGGTGTTTTTTCTTCTAAATGGCTAGGAATAGGGCGGAACTCGCTGCCCGCCTCTGAAACGATTTCTACCGTGCACTCAGGAAATAAAGCCTCAATCAAGTGGATCATGTGTTGATATTCTCCTGGTTCTTCTGAGACTAAGACGATTTTTTCCATAAAGAGCCTTTCGCCGGATATTTGTTGGGTGGGCACCCTATTGAAATCAGCCCGCTTGGCCCGGCTTTTTCATTGTTCAAGTAAATTTCCGAGCTTAAGAATCCTCTCTCATCTATGGATTCAGGAATGGAAATCGCACGAAGACCTCCGATGCCTTGGAATGGCTTGCGGCCATGTCTCGTCTTCGAAATACTCCATCAAACCCCTTTCTCTTTTCGTATCCATAACCGTGACCCCAATGAGCTTTTCCTGCCCACTAAATATGGTTATGAGTTCCTGGTTGATACCCGAGGATGTCTTCCACTATCCTGCTACCCAAAAAACAAGTTCCTATACTGGTCTTTGGCTTCAGGCGATGGCCCCCTTAGATGATTGCATGACGAATGCGGGCGGATACGACTTCGCTGACAACTACGGTGGCGATGATGATGAGCAGGATGACGCTAACCCGGGTCCAGGCGAGATTCATAATAGAGGCATTGAGCTGGAGACCGATGCCCCCGGCCCCTACCAAACCCAGAACAGTGGATTCCCGAATGTTGATGTCCCAGCGAAACACAGATATGCCGGCAAAGGCCGGCATGATTTGCGGTACAATCCCGAAAGCGATGACCTGAGCACGACCGGC
>CAYXDR010000161.1:0-7109 GCA_964463515.1 uncultured Desulfobacteraceae bacterium
GCAGGGTGGATCTGGCTGTGTATGCAAAGCCCCATGTGATCGAAGACGGGACAGTCGCATTCATAATGGCGGACCGGTTGACCCACCGGAATTTGCTTTCCAATCCCCATGCTGCTTATATGTTTATCGAAGAGGGTGGGGGCTACAAAGGACTCCGTCTTTTTCTCGCAAAACTGAGAGAAGAAGAAAACACGGAGCTTCTCTATTCCCTGAGGCGCCGAAAACATGCGGCTGAAAAGGGTGAGGAGGAGAAATCACGGTTTCTGGTATTTTTCGAGGTTCAAAAAGTACTTCCTCTTGTCGGCTCCGGCAGTCCCGGATCATAGAGAATCGGGCTGCGGGTTTTTTCGTCGCACCACGTTCCGGATGGAGTATGATGGGGGGCAAAGCGCCCGGTGGGGGGGAACATCTCCGGACGCTTTGCGACCCTTGCTTTCCCCGCCGAATTTATGTTTGCGGGAGTTTTTTCCTGGCATCTTCTGCGGCAGACACCAGGAGGTTATCGGCGGGGAAAAAGGATTGGTAAGGCTGCGCGGAATAGCTGAACATGGCAGCGTCATCAAGGGTGAGTTCGTTTTGAACCGCGAGGGTTATGAGATCCACCTTGTCGGCTACAGGCCGGCCTCCCACCACCTGCCCGCCGAGAATCCGTCCGGTGTGACGGTCTGCGATCAATTTGAGCCGCACTTTGGATGCTTCCGGCATGATCGGGAACATCGTGGTCAGTTCGGCATTACCTGTGACCGTATCGAATTTTCCGGCCGCTGTTTTTTCCGACAGCCCGGTGCCCCCGATGTATAAATCCTGGACTTTTGTCGCGGCTCCATTGAAAAAGCCACGGTAGGCCGCTTCTTTTCCAAGAAGGTTTTTCCCCACAACCCTTGCCATGGGAACGGCGTTGGTGGCAAGTTTACCGTTCATGATTTCGCCGGTTATGGCATTTGTATATTGAACACAATCACCGGCGGCGTAAACGTCTTTGATGCTGGTTTCCATCTTTTCGTTGACGACTATGCCGTCCGGGCCGATCTCGATCCCTGTGCCGGCAAAAAGTTTTACGTCAGCTTTAACACCCACCGAAAATACCACTACCGCTCTGCCTCCGTTTGTTGGAGCAACTTTGCCGCTGTCGTCGAGGTGTATGGTTTTTCCACTCTGGAGAACCAGTTCCTGGACAGCCTCTTCACCTTTCAAGCCGGTTACTCTCTGCCCTAAATGAAGCCTTATTCCTGCTCCGGCCAGAAGTTCCTGGGCTTCTGCAGCCATATCGGCATCCACGAGGTTGGGGAGAACCTGTGTTTCCATGTCAACAAGGTGTGTTTCCACTCCAACCGAATTCAGTGCCTGTGCCAGTTCAATGCCTATTGCACCGGCACCGATTACGACCGCCTTTCGCAGGCCGTTTTCGGATCCAGCCAGGATTTTTCGCAGATCATTTTCAGTCTTAAATGTCATTACCCCTTCAAGATCATGGCCTTCGACCGGCGGCAGCACCGGTGATGCACCGGTCGCGATAACCAGCTTGTCGTAGGAATATTCGCCTCCGGAGGCGGTGACTACGGTTTTAGTTTCAAAGTCGACCCCGGTCACCGTATCCCGAATCAGTTCGGCACCGGTGGAGGTAACGAGTTCGTCCTTTTTGAAGGTTTTTTCCAAGGGTAGTATTTTTTCAATCACATAGGGCATTGCGCAGTAAATCATTGAATGGTTTTCAGGCCTTATTACAGCCGCTTTTCTTTTTCCCGCCAGGGTTTTTACGATGGTTATCGCCGCAGGGCCTCCGCCGATTATCAAAACCTCGAAGTTTTTCTTTTCTCGCTCCATGAAATGAACATCTCCTTTTGATTTCCAGATTCCTTGGCCGTGTGTGATCATGATCCGGTGTAACCGCTTCAGTTCTCTACTTCCGGCATCTCCATCCATGTGTCCAGCGCTTCGACCAGCGCTGATTCGGGCTGTACCCCTACGAAACGTTCCACTTCCCGCCCGTCTCTAAAGACAACCAGAGTGGGAATGCTGTGGACTCCCATTTTAATGGCAACATCGCGGTTTTGGTCGATATCCACTGCTGCTACGGCCGCTTTCCCCTGATACTGGTCCGAAAGAATTTCAAGAATCGGTTCCTGCATGCGACAGGGAGCACACCAGGGGGCGTTGAAGTCCACCAGGGATACACCCTGTTGAATAAGAGTTTCGAATGCATCCGTCGTTTTCAATTGCTGTACACTCATTTTTGTTCCTCCTTGATCTTTATTCTTCAACCTAAGGTTGACGGCATCGTAAATCGTAAAAAGTCAAAATAACGATGTCCCTCGGGGTACTTTTTGCGAGCCCACCAGGGTTGATCCACAGACAGGGTCAGAATGTCGTAGCTCCTGTTCCAACAACAATCGTGCCATTCAAGAGGAATGTGTTCGTTAATAATTTAAATCTATGGAAATTATGTTTGATTGAATAGGCTGCGTTTTTGCTTTATGCTGTGTCTTACTGTTTCAAGGCGCTTGACATCCATGGTGACGTTACCTATTGTAACGGCGTAACGTTTTGTTGCGTTACCATAAGTGTAAACGACACGCTCTAAGCACAGAGGATAATATTCATGATGTCCACGGTCCCGAACAAATATTCCCCCAGGATGGATGAAAATTTTGCTAACCTCTTGTTGGAGTCGATGGCTGAAGGAGTTTTTACTCTGGATGACAGCGGAGTTATCGAATTCTGGAATCCCGCCATGGAAAAAATAACCGGCTACACGGCTCATGAGGCCCTGGGCAGGGAATGCACGATGTTGGATTTCAACAGGTGTGTATCAAGAAGCTGCCCGTCCGGGATACGGGAGTGCGGTATTTTCGAGCACGGTCTGGTTGACGGGAAGGAATGTTCCCTTACTCATAGAGACGGTCACGAGGTTCCTGTCCTCAAGAGCGCTCGCGTTATCAGGGATGGGCACGGCCGAGTTAAGGGTGTAGTTGAGACAGTCACAGATCTGAGTGAACTGGAAAGAGCACGCCGCACAGCCGAAGAGGCTGTTCGACGGCTCGGGGAGATGAGCAGACTTGACCGTATAATAGGAAAAAGCCATGAAATGGCGCGGGTGTTTTCCGCGATCCGGGCCGCGGCGGCGAGTGATGCCACGATACTGCTGCAAGGGGAGAGCGGCACAGGCAAGGAGCTGGCGGCAAGTGCTATTCATTTCAACGGTCCCCGAAGCGATATGCCTTTCGTGACTGTCAACTGTGTGGCGCTTTCCGAAACGCTGCTTGAAAGCGAGCTTTTCGGGCACGTGAGAGGGGCTTTTACCGGGGCTGTCCGGGATAGGACCGGCAGGTTCGAGAGCGCAGACGGGGGGACTATTTTCCTGGATGAAATCGGGGAAATAAGCCCTTTTATTCAGACCAAGCTCCTTAGAGTCCTGCAGGAAAAGGAAATCGAGAGGGTAGGGGAGTCCAGGAGACGCAAGATCGATATAAGAATCATTGCCGCAACAAACAAGGACCTCGGAGCTTTAATCAATGGTGGGAATTTTCGTGAGGATCTCTACTATCGTCTGAAGGTGTTTCCAATTGAATTGCCTCCTCTCAGGAAAAGGCGCGAGGATATTCCGCTGCTTGCAGATCATTTCATCGCGGCTCAGAATGAAAAGACCGGAAAACGTATTCGTGGTTTTTCTTCCCAGGCGATGCGAATAGCCATGGATTATCCGTGGCCCGGAAATGTACGCGAGCTTGAAAACGCGGTCGAGCATGCTTTCGTGCTCTGTAACGGCGAGCGAATTGAAATTTTCGATCTCCCGGTGGAGGTTCGCCAATATAAATACGGAAATCATCCCAGGGCCGCCTCTGGTTCCGCTGTCTCGGGACCACGGAGCAATCGGGGACTTTCGCGTGAAAATCTCCTCGAACTTCTTGAAGAGTGCGGATGGAACAAGGCCGAGGCCTCCCGGAGGCTGGGGCTGAGCCGTACAGCGGTCTGGAAATATATGAAGAAATGGAATATTCCTCTTAAACGTTTTTAAACGAACATCGTGTTTTATGAACCCGTCAGAAGTACCACCGCAGTCTTTTCGGTGTAGGGGTAGAATTGATTCGGGGATCATGTGTTTCCCGGTATAAAGGAGAGATAATATGGTGTTCCAGAAAACCCTGAGGTTTCATACCCGCAAGCACGGGGAGATCAAGGACATCACTCAGGATGTGGCCCGGGTGGTAGGGGAATCGGGTATCCAGTCCGGAGTCGTGCATATTTTCAATGTGGGAAGCACAGGCGCACTAACGACCATGGAATACGAGCCGGGCCTTAAGAGAGACCTTCCTGAACTGCTCGACAGGCTGATGCCGGAAAAGGGCCGTTATTACCACGAACAGACGTGGCACGATGGAAACGGCCACAGCCACCTTCAAGCCTCCCTTATAGGGCCTTCGCTATCTGTTCCTGTTACTCCTTCCGGCATGGCCCTTGGCACCTGGCAGCAGATCATACACGTGGAATGCGATGTGAGGCCTCATCAAAGGGAAGTAATCATAACCGTGTACGGGCAATAGGCGTTACCGGGTCCAGTTTTGCGATGAAGACCGGCTGCTTGCAGGAATTTTTCTTGACAGAACAGGTTTTTTTTATTTAGATTTATAAAATATAAAAGGTTATTGTTCGCTTAAACTCTTGATAGTATCTTATTTTATATTTTAATGTGTATTCCCCGATGCCCTTGTTATGAATCAGGGGGAATATGGAAGGATGTCATGCCCTCGACAAAGCCGTTGGGTACAAGGGTTGTGCCGTGGAACAGGCGGTTCGCGTTTTTGCACTGGCCTGCTGATATATTCAGGGAACGCGTCGCCGCGATGCAGAAAACAGGTTTGTTAAGTTCCCGTGCGGAGAGAACGTCTTATCCCATACGTGCGGTTAGATACTGGTGGGTTCTGTGTGCGCTCAAGGACGAGGCCCGCCGGCGGGGACGGCTGATAAGAATAGCAGATGTCGGCTGCAGCAGGGGGTTTGTTAAAAATTTTACGGGGGATATCTTCCATACCGAGTGGGCGGGGCTGGACAAGACCATAGATAACAGCGCCCTGGAGAAAACCGGTTACCGCGGTTCTTACGAATGCGACTTCGACAGGCCTTTGCCTCTGCCTGATCATTCGGTGGATGTGGTTATTTTTTTGCACGTGATAGAACATCTTCCGCGGCCTTTATTTACAATGAAGGAACTTGCCAGGATTCTGCGGCCCGGGGGCCTTATGCTGGCCGGAAGCCCCGTAGCCCCGCATCCGGTAGCCGTTATACGCGAACGGCAGCTGAGGGACAAGGTTGCCAGGGGGATCGCGAAACCCGGCGGGCACATTAATTCCATGGATTGCCGAAGATGGCGTAAATTAGTGGAAGATTCAGGCCTTGAAGAGGAGATTTTCACCGGTACATTTCTCGCCAGGTGGTCCGGAAGCCCGCTGGAAAATAAACTTTGGTGGCTGCGCCTAAACCAGTTGTGGGGTGCGCTTTTCCCTTCTCTGGGAGGCGAAGCCTATCTTGCCGCAAGAAAGCCCGGTCTCCCAACTGAGATATCAAAGGATGCTTGATGGAGCCCAACATATGAATTGTTCAAGAAACACTGGTTGCCAGTCCTTGACCCTTCTCACCGACCTCTACGAATTAACGATGGCCTACGGTTATTGGAAACTGGGAATGCAGGACCGTGAAGCGGCCTTTCACCTGACGTTCCGCCAGTTGCCCTTCGACGGAGGTTACGCGGTGGCCTGCGGGCTGAATCAAGTTATAGACTACCTGCTTGATTTTCATTTCAGTGAAGAAGATGCGGACTATCTTGCCACTCTCACCGGCAATGACGGCCTGCCCCTTTTTACGAAGGATTTTCTGGCATATTTGAAAAACCTCGATCTGGCCTGTAATATACATGCGATGCCCGAGGGTACGGCGGTATTTCCCCAGGAACCGATTGTGCGGGTGACCGGGCCGCTGCTGCAGTGCCAGATCCTGGAATCCGCCTTGTTGAACATGATCAATTTTCAAACCTTGATTGCCACAAAGGCCGCCCGAATATGCCTGGCCGCGGAAGGCGACCCGGTGATGGAATTCGGTCTCAGGCGGGCACAGGGCATAGACGGCGGGGTTTCGGCGAGCCGGGCCGCGTATATCGGAGGCTGTTCCGGAACATCCAATGTTCTTGCAGGAAAGCTTTACGACATCCCGGTGAAAGGCACACACGCTCACAGCTGGGTTATGGTTTTTGACAGTGAGATGCAGGCTTTCCGCGGTTATGCCGAGGCCATGCCCAACAACTGCATTTTCCTGGTGGATACCTATGATACGCTCCAGGGAGTCAGGCATGCTGTGGCAGTAGGGAAAGAGCTGCGTAGCGCAGGCCATGAGATGGTGGGGATTCGCATAGATTCCGGAGACCTCGCATATTTGAGTATAGAGGCTCAAAAGATTCTCTCGGAGGCTGGGTTCGGGGATACAATCATTGTCGGCAGCAGTGACCTGGACGAATACCTCATAGAAAGCATCAAGGATCAGCACGCTCCGATCAACAGCTGGGGAGTGGGCACACGACTGGCCACGGCCTTTGACAACCCGGCCTTAGGGGGTGTTTACAAGCTGACCGCCGTCAAAGACGAAGGGGGAGAATGGAAATACAAGGTCAAGCTTTCCGAGCAGCTGATGAAGGTAACGACTCCGGGCGTCCTCCAGGTTCGTCGTTACAACAGGAACGGAGAATTTGAGGCCGACGCGATCTACGATCTTCAGCTCGGCATCGATGAGCCGTGTGTGATAGTGGATCCGATGAACCCCACACGCCGCAAACGCATTCATGCCGGCACAACCTGTAAAGATCTGCTCGTGCCGATTTTTGAAGAAGGCCGGCTGGTTTACGATTCACCTTCCTCCAGGGAAGCCAGGGAGTACTGCCTTTCGAATCTGGCCTCCCTGCATCCCACGATAAAGCGCCTGTTGAACCCCCACGAATACCCGGCGGGTTTGGAACTGGGCCTGCATGATTTGAAGCTCGATTTGATCAGCAAGGAGCGCGCCGCCCTGGGCAAGGAAACCCTTTAGTGCTGAGTTTTTTCTTGACATTCATCCTTTTTTCCTAT
>CAYXDR010000162.1:0-7103 GCA_964463515.1 uncultured Desulfobacteraceae bacterium
TCTTCGGCTGAAGCTGCATATTCACGGGTAAGATCAGGAGTACGGTGTGCGGAAAGGATTTTCACTTCGTGCCCTACTCCCAGTTCCTTCAAAAGTTCAGGACAACCCTTCATCACATCTCTATCAGAAGCACTGCCCATGATTACACCTACCAGAATTTTTTTGTCGCCCACCTGAAATCCTCCTTAACATTTAATAACAAACAACGTTGATGGCAGCGCAAAGTCCAACTGCTGATTTAGGCTTCATTCCAAATTCGTTGCAGCATACTATAAGTCCTCATCTTACTCAAGACTGACCGCACCCCCGTTGGCGCCGCCTCTAGGCCACCGGCGTTTTCCGATCGGCGTCGGGGATTGTACTTTTTACGAGGCCGGCAATTTTGATGAAGCACATAAAATAGAACCCTGTCCCCAGGATAAAATGCAGGCAAAAAAATTTCAACAAGGCTAAAGATCAGGGTTGATAATACCGAATATAACCATTAAGGTCTTTGTTTTGACTTCTCTAGGCATCCGGGCCTTCCGGACATGAAATGTCAGAGGAAGGCCGCAGGGCTGTGAGAAGGTATTGCCTTGTGAAAACATTTAATTCCACGGAGGCGAAAGGATCATGAAACTGGGAACTAAACTTTTAGGCAGCTTCATACTAGTTGCACTGGCCACTCTGGCGGTTGGTTTCATGGGGTGGTTCAGCGTCCACCGCATGAGCGGGGAGCTCGAAGCCATCGGCAATGTGAATCTACCTAGCATCGAAAGCCTGCTTACAATAAAGCAGCACATGCTTGCGGTGAACACGGCCCAACGCACTTTGCTTAATCCGGAGCTTTCAGCTGAAGACAGGCGAAAACAGTTCGAGAACCTCGACTCTGCGTGGAAAGCATATGAAAAGGCCAGGGCCCTCTACGAAGGACTTCCAAGGACAGAGGAAGAAGAACAGCTCTGGGATCTGTTCGGCGAATCCGTCAAAGAATGGGCCGCGGAAAATGAAACATTCCTGACACTTGCTGCGAACCTCGAAGAAACCGACGTGCTGAATCCCATGGCACTCAGGCAGAAACTGGAGCAATTCAGGGGCGATTACTACAAGCTGGAAACCCAAGTGCTGGAAATGATCGAAAGGGGCACAGGAGAAGGAGCAGGGGAAATTTTCGAGGGAGGCGAAGACCACACACAGAGCGCCCTCGGAAAATGGCTGTCCGGTTACACTACCGAAAATCCCAGGATTAAGAAGGTCATCGACGAAATAGTCGAACCCAACAAAGCCTTCCACGATGCGGTCAAGGAAATCAAGGCCGCAATGAAGGACAACAGCCTCTACATGGCTAAGCATTTCTTCAAGGAACAGATGGTTCCATCCGCGCGAAAAATTTTCGAAAGCTTCAACGTGCTGAGAGAGGAAGCAGCCAATGTCGAAGAGCTTTATCTCAGGATGAACCATCAGGCTATGGTGAGAGCCGCCGAAAAGGGAGCAGAGGCGGGCGATAAGCTGGATCAAATCATAGCACTGAACAGACAGGCTGCTTCGACGGCCCAGCAGGCGGCCTCCTCACTGGCAAACAGGTCCAAAACCGTATCCCTGCTCGGCATGATTTTAGGCTTCGGTGCAGCCCTGGCATTTGGAATATTTTTAAGCACTTCGATAACCAGGACGTTCCACCGGGTGATAGACCGGTTGACTGGTTCCTCCAAAAAGCTCGCATCCGCTTCACAAGAAGTATCCGAGGCAAGCCGCGCACTGGCCGAGGGATCGAGCCAACAGGCGGCCGGCATAGAGGAAACCTCCGCATCGTTGGAGGAGATGTCATCCATGACCAAACAGAATGCAGACAACGCTGAACATGCCAACTCTCTGATGCATGAAGCCAACGGCGTAATCGGCGAAGCCAACGACTCCATGCACGCCCTCACGGAATCCATGGCAGACATATCCAACGCCAGCGAGGAAACATCAAAAATAATAAAAACCATTGATGAAATCGCCTTTCAAACCAATCTCCTCGCACTCAACGCCGCTGTGGAAGCCGCAAGGGCAGGGGAAGCCGGTGCGGGGTTTGCTGTGGTTGCCGACGAGGTCAGGAATCTCGCCCTCCGTGCGGCCGAAGCAGCCAGGAACACGGCGGAATTGATTGAAAGCACCGTAAAAAAAGTGGGCCACGGCGAGGAACTGGTGAAGAAGACCAATTCGGCCTTTGGAAAGGTTGCTGAGAGCTCCTCCAAGGTCGGGGAGCTTGTAGGCGAGATAGCCGCGGCTTCCAAGGAGCAGTCCCAGGGAATCGAAGAAGTGGGCAAGGCCATAGGGGAAATGGACCAGGTGACACAGCAAAACGCGGCTGTTGCGGAAGAATCCGCCTCGGCATCACAGGAAATGACGGGCCAGGCGACTGAACTGGAAAACCTGGTTAACGAAATAGTCAAGATAGTGGGATCATCCTCCGGCGGAGGGAAATCCGGCGCAGCCGAGAAGGGTGACAGTGACCGGGAAACACAGGACGCAGCCTCCCTGCCTGCCGGGCGGGAAACAAGACAGCTTTCAACAGGAGGCAGAAAGGCGATAACCGCCGGCAAGGGTCACGACGCTGAAACAGGTGAGGAAGAAAAGCTTATTGAATAGAACTTATTCGTATCTGACCGCGTCCGCTGGATGCTGGGACGAGGCACGCCATGACGGGTAAAGGGTGGCCAGGAAAGAAAGCAGCATGGCGCAAACAGCCACCAGTACCACCTCCCCCGGCTCCACGCGGACCGAAAGAGAAGAAAGCCAGTACACATCTGCGGGGATGTCGATGAACCGGTATTTGTCCAGCAGGCTGCAGGCCCCGAGCCCCAGGCCGATTCCTGCCGCAGTGCCGGCGGCCCCCACAACGAGCCCCTGCATCACAAAGAGCATCATTATACGGCGTGCGGAAGCGCCCATGGCCCTGAGGATCCCGATATCCTTGGTCTTCTCCATCACTGCCAGAAACAACGTACCCACGATGCTCAGCACGCCGACCAGCACTATCATCGCCAGAATCACCGCTATTGCGGCCTTCTGCATCGAAAGCATTTGAAAAAGGTTGCGATGCATCATCTTCCAGTCTCGGACCATAAAATGGTGCCCCAGCCGGGAACGTATACGTTCTGCAACCACACTTGAATCCTCTGGTTCCGATGCCCTAACCTCGATTCCTGTTACCCGCCCGGGTGCCCTCAGAAGCTTTTGTGTCTCGCCGAGAGGGAGAAAAAGCAGAGATGAATCGTAGTCGTACATTCCGGATTCAAAAAGGCCGGCCACCCTATAGACGCCGGAGTCAGGCGTTCCGTCCGGAGATCTCCCCGGGACAAGCAAGGTAATGCTTTCACCGGGCGCTGCTCCAATCTTCCCTGCAAGCACGCTTCCGATGAGGATGCCGGACACCCCGTTATCCACGGCAGACAAGTCATCGAGGCTTCCGTTTCTTATCATGGAAGAAACCTGAAGCACATCTCCCGCTGTCTCTATGTCCACACCCCGTAGAACGGCTATGGAAGAGCCGCCGTCATGCACTGCCATTACCTGGCTGTAGATGAAAGGCGTGGTGGCGGCGACACCTTCGATTCGGCCGATCTCCTTCCCGATATCCCTGTAATCGACCAATGCACCCCTTGTGCCTGTTACCAGGACGTGTGCATTCACCCCCATTATCTTTGAGGTCAGCTCTTGTCGGAAGCCATTGAACACGGAAAGTACAACCACGAGGGACATAACGCCCACAGTCACCCCTAACACCGAAATGACCGTGATAACGGAAATGAAGGCCTGCTTGCGCTTCGCCCTGAGGTACCTCAGAGATAAAAATAATTCAAAAAACATGACACTCCGGCCGGGTTTTCCGTTCAGGGAGGCGACCCGGAAGGTCTATTTGAGGCCCTTTATTCTTTCGAGCCGGCTTATGATTTCCTTTATGCGCACACCGTATTTTTCGTGCACAACCACAAGTTCTCCGCGTGCGATAATGTTATTGTTGGCGAGTATGTTCACAGGCTCTCCGTCAAGCTCTTTCAACTCGACGATGGACCCCGGCCCCAGGTTCAACACCTTGTCTATGGGAAGCCTCGTCCGACCCAGTTCAACGGTTATTTCAAGAGGCACGTCAAGCAAAAACGATACATTTGAAGGCAGTTCCGGTGCGGGTTCAGCCTGCGGCTCCGCTGCCGGGGCGGCATCGGCCTGTTCAGCGGCATCGGCCTGTTCAGCAGCATCGACCTGTTCATCGGCGGCTTCAAGCTCCGGTGAAGGCTCTTCCACGTCAACAGGCGGGCTGTCTTCAACCTGAGACTTGCTGCTTTCATCTATCTTGACACAAACTTCAACTGCAATGCGGTAGTCGTAGAACTGAAATGCGAATCTCTCATAGCGGGCCATGTTCAGAATTTCGACTTTGAAGTTGTGGCCCGCGGTTATGCTGGGTGGAGAAATCTCGCTTTCCAATCCTGCATCGCAAAAGGCTGATTTCAAATTTCCTCCAATTATATTTGCAACTTCGCCGATCACGTCTTTGACTTCTTCAAGCTCACCCACTTCCTCGAGACTCTTGTTCATCATTCTGCCGGCGATAAGCCGGGCAAAATCTTCATCGACCTGGATGCTTACACTACCGCGGGTATCGCCGGCAAAACTGACCGAGGACACTATCTGGATCATGTCCGGAGGCAATTTCTCTGAAGGATCCGTCAATTCGAGGCGCATCGAAAGCATTGTTTCAAAAAGCTCGATCATCTTGTCGCCGGTCATGGAAATAATGTCGAGTGTTCCGAACTTCTTTATATCAATGCTGGTGAGCTTCTTCAGCACCTCCACCGAGGCTTCGTCCGCCGGCTTTACCCATACCTCGGTGAACAGAAAATTTTCCCCGCACCTGAATGCCAGGGGTTCGTAACGCACCATGTTCAGGGTTTCGATCTCGAAGTCCTCTCCGAGGGTTATCGAAGGAGTACCAAGGTGACACTGCATGCCGGCGTCGTTAAAGCCGGATTTCAAGTTTCCACCAACTATGTTACTCATTTCGAGAATCACATCCTTGACCTCGGCCTCCTCTATTTCCTCCGGTTCCATGCCGAGCATCGCGGCCGCCATTTCGGACCCGAAATCCTTTGTAACATGCAGGTTGACCGAACCCCTGACCTGGCCGGCGAAACTCACGGTACTAGATATCCTGGAGCCCCCCAAGACAGAGTAATCCGTAGACTCATAGGGCTGGATTTCCATGGAGAGCATCGAATCGAACAGTTCCTTGATCGAGTCCGTTACCTTGCCCTTGATGTCGAATTCAGCGATTGACCCCATCCGTCAAACCTTTCCATAGGTGCCATGGCTTTTCGAAACTCATTTCCCGGAATGCGAATTCGTAAAAAGCTGTGGTGTCATGAAACTTTTCGTCGATTTTTACATCGAATCTTAAAAACTTCAAGTCCAATTTCACTGGACCTCAAAGGTTCATAAACTCCGGTTCATCCAGTTTCCGGCTTGGGTTTCTCTGCACACGGTTGACATAACCGCCTGCAGGCTGTAACTTTTCGCCCACGGCGCCGGGATCGAATGCTTCCCCGACCCACGACCATTTCAGGAGAAAACACCATGTTCATAGAACAACGCCTTGTTTCCATAGGAACAGCGAAGACCCCCTACAAAGATCGAACAGAAGCACCGCGACAGGGACGGACCGAAAATTCCATCAGCACGCTCGAAATTCTACCGCGTTTCGAAACAGGCCTCGACGGCCTGGAACGGTTCAGTCATCTCCTTGTCCTGTATTGGCAGCACATGGGAGACAGGAACAAACTACGCACCACCACCCCCTCCGGGCCTGAAGTGCGTGGTGTTTTCGCAACCCGGTCCCCCAATCGTCCAAACCCCATCGGGTTGTGTGTCGTGGAACTTGTAAATAAATGCGGCCTCGTTCTGACAGTCAGGGGCATGGACGCAGTGACCGAATCGGCCATTCTTGACATCAAGCCTTATATTACACAACTGGACTCGGTGCCGCAGGCCGCGCGAGATTGAGCCCCTACCGCTCCGCCCTCGGCCCCGCCTTTAGGCAGCCGCAGGGTTTTAACCGGGGCAGGGGTCGATATCGCTGTCGACTGTTTTTAAACCGGTTCTTTTTTATTGACAGCCTGCCTTAAAATATTTTAATTGATATCGTCATTTCACTTCAAAAAGCGGTCAGGCGTTCAGCCCGGCTGAGGGCATTGTTTCAAAATGCAGCCTACCTGTAACCGGTCGGAGCGAAAACCTGTATCCACCTGGTTTTCAGCGATTACAGCAGCGAACCTTTATGGAATTACATCAAAGTTGCAGTATTTAATTCAAAGCATCTTTTAAAAACCCCCAAATTTAAGAAGGAGGAATCCCATGAAAAAATGCGCCTTGTATGCCTGTTTTTCACTGCTTGCCGTCTGCTTTCTTGCAGGAAACCTATCAGCCAAAGAAACCGTGGTCGTTTACACATCTCTCGAGAACGAAGAAGTCGTTGAATACCTGAAATTCGCCAAGGAGCAACTCCCCGACCTGGACATCAAGGCGATACGTCTTTCCACGGGCGAGTTGGGAGCCAGGATGCTGGCCGAGAAGGACAATCCCCAGGCAGACTGTGTTTGGGGATGGGCGGTTACCAACATGGAAGAGTTCATTCCCAGAGGCATGCTGGAGCCTTATAAACCGGCAGGATGGGATAAAATCCCTGCAAGGTTCAAAGACCCTAATTTCAACTGGGTGGCCATAGATCTTTACGCTGCGGCATTCGTGGTAAACGAAAAAGTGGTGGAATCACAGAAGCTCCCCATGCCCAAAGGCTGGAAAGACCTGCTTGATCCCGCCTATAAAGACAAACTGATCATGCCAAATCCGGCAAGTTCAGGAACAGGCTTCCTCCAGATCTCAAGCATACTGCAAATGTTCGACCCTGATTATAAAAACAAGCCGTTAGCAGAAAACAAGGGATGGGAATTCATAAAGGACCTCGATGTCAATATGAGCCAGTACATCAAAAGCGGTTCCAAGCCCGCCAAATTGACAGCAGCGGGTGAATACGCCGTGGGGTGTTCCTTTGCATTTGTATATTCCTCGCTCAAAAAGCAGGG
>CAYXDR010000163.1:0-5320 GCA_964463515.1 uncultured Desulfobacteraceae bacterium
TCGTCACCCCGGCGCAGGCCGGGGTCCCGTGATTCCAATGACTTCTGGATTCCGGTCTGCGCCGGAATGGCGACTTGGGGACTTTTTACGACCTCATCAACATTGGATTATGGGCCTTTATGTTGACAAACCGATGGTGCTGGTTTAACTTTTGATATCTAAATTGACAGTTGAAAGGAGATCATTGATGGCAGATGTTTTACAGGTGACTGACGATACGTTCGAAGAGGAAATCCTTAAGTCGGATGTACCCGCAGTGGTGGATTTCTGGGCCGAATGGTGCGGGCCGTGTAAAATGGTCAGCCCTATTGTCGAAGAACTGGCAAAGGAATATGACGGCAAAATAAAAGTTGCTTCAATGGATGTTGATACCAACAGAAAAACCCCTGGAGCTTTCGGCATAAGAAATATACCCACATTGATTTTCTTCAAAGGCGGCCAGGTGGAACAAACCGTGATCGGAGCACATCCGAAAAGTTTTCTCGACGAACAGATCAAGAAAATGCTTTGAATGTTACCCCGATCTTTTGACCCCCGCCCTCGCGCTGCGAGGCGGGGTTTGCCTTTGGCACCATCTGCAGGAAGGTGAACTATGCATGATCTGGTTATTATCGGAGGTGGGCCAGCCGGGCTTACGGCCGGTCTCTATGCGGCCAGAGCCAAACTGGACGCGGTATTGTATGAACAACTGGTACCAGGCGGTCAGATTCTCACTACGGACTGGATCGAGAATTACCCGGGCTTTCCGGAAGGCCTGTCGGGATTCGACCTTGTTGACAGGATGAAACGCCAGGCGGAACGGTTTGGCCTCCAAATCGAAAATCGCGAGGTGAAATCATTCGACACTTCCGGAAAATTAATGACCATTGTCACCGACCAGGGAGCAGTCGAAACCAAATCCATAATTTTTGCAAGCGGGGCCACCCCGAGGAAAATCGGAGTAGACGGTGAGTCAGAACTCACTGGGAAAGGCGTCTCGTATTGCGCTACCTGCGACGGACCTTTTTACCGTGATCAGGAAGTCGCGGTGATAGGAGGCGGCGACACAGCAGTCCAAGAGGCGTTGTTCCTCACCAAGTTCGCCGGCAAGGTTTACCTTGTGCATCGAAGGGACAAACTGAGGGCCGTCAAAATACTGCAGGAACGAGCCGAGGCTGAAGAAAAGATTGAACTGGTTTGGGATACGATTCCCCTCAAAGTATTGGGATCGACTGCGGTTGAAGGCCTGGCGGTAAAAAACGTCAAATCCGGTGAAGAATCGACCCTTCCGATCCAGGGTGTGTTCGTATTCATCGGTTACAGCCCGAACAACAACCTTCTCAAGGGGATTGTAGACATGGACGACCAGGGCTTTGTCAAGACGGACGGAGATATGCAAACATCGATTCCCGGTGTCTTTGCCGCCGGGGACATAAGGTCCAAACTCCTGAGACAGGTGTCCACAGCAGTGGGTGAAGGGGCTGCAGCAGCCTTCGCAGCCGAACGCTATATAGAAACTCTTTGATTCATCGGATTGTTATGGAAAATTCGAAGAAAATACCGCCCTGGCTGATTATTGTTCCTGCGTTTTTATTTTTGCTTAGCGGCTGTGCCTGGCTGGATAAATTCAGGGGATCGGAGATCGAAAAAAGCCCTTCCGAACTGATGTACGAAGGCATGTCCGATCTGGAGCGCGGCAGGTACACGGCTGCGGTCGAGGCCTTCCAGGCCGTAAAGGACCGGTATCCCTACAGCGAGCAGGCCGTTGAGGCCGAGCTGAGCCTGGCCGAGGCCCTTTACAGGCGCGAACTTTATGAAGAGGCCTATAATGCCTATGATGAATTCGAAAGGCTGCATCCGGCAAATCCGGCGGTTGCCTTTGCGCTCTACCAAAAGGGGATGTGCCACTTTGAACGGGTGCGCAGTGTAGACAGGGATCAAACACCTACCCGTAAAGCCATACACCAATTCGAGAGGCTTCTCGAGAAATTTCCCGATTCCAGGTATTCAGACAGAGCACGGAGAAAACTCACTGAATGTTATTCCTCCCTGGTCCACCACGAGCTATTCATAGCTGATTTCTACCTGAAAAAGAAAAAATATCGGGCTGCCAGAGACCGCTACATATACCTGCTGGAAAACTACCCGGATTTCGGTCAGTACCTGCATGCTATTCAAAACCTGCAGGTGTGCATGCAAAAGATTGAAAACCAGGCTGAAGACTCTAAAACATGGTGGCGCCGTATCATCCCGTTCGACCATACAGGAGACCGGCCGCCCATGTGGTGGTAACGTGCCCCCTCAACCCTCTACGATGTCTTCGACAATTCGGTATGACTCCTCCAATGCCGAAGACAGCGATTCAGGCACGGGCCCTCCTCCCTGCGCCATATCCGGCCTTCCTCCGCCTTTGCCTCCAACCACTTCGGAAAGCTTGGCAATGATCCGCCCCGCATGAAACTTATCTGTCAGATCTTTTGTTACCACACAGGTAAGCATCGCCCGTCCCCCGTTGTCGGCCCCGACCACTATTACACCGCTTCGCAGATGGTCCTTGATCCGGTCCGCCGCCTCCCGCAAATCTTTTGGTGAATCAGCATCGAGCCTTCTTGCCAGCACCCTTACCCCACCGATTTCGCGGGCTCCTTCAAGGATGTCATCAGATTTTCCAGTGATCAATTTAGCCTTGAGAGACTGGATCTCTCGATCTTTCTCCTTATATTCCCTGACAAACCGGGCAAGCCTTTCTTCTGCTCCTTCAGGTGTAGTCTTGAGAATTTCGGCAACAGAACGAAGGATTCGTTCCAACCGCTGATCGTGCATCAAGGCGGCCTCGCCGGTAACAGCCTCGATTCGGCGAACGTTTGCGGCTACAGAAGCCTCCCCCACAATCCTGAACATCCCTATGTCTCCTGTCATCCGCGCATGAGTGCCGCCGCAGAGCTCTTTGCTGATCCCTTCGCCTACCCGCACGACTCTGACCTCGGCCCCATATCTTTCTTCGAAAATAGCCATGGCACCGCTTTTCATCGCCTCTTCCTTGGTCATTACCGTGGTTTCCACCGGAAGGTTGGCTGTTATAAACCGGTTCACCCTGCGCTCTATCTCCCTTATCGATTCAGTGTCAACCTGCGCGAAGTGGGTGAAATCGAAACGAAGTCTTTCGGGAGAAACAAGGGAACCGGCCTGCTTGACATGATCCCCTAACAATTCTCTCAAAACAGCGTGCAGCAAATGAGTGGCTGAATGATTTCTTGCAGTTGCAGCCCTTCTTTCCCCGTCCACCTCTGCCCTCACAAAATCGCCCACGTGCAGTAGGCCGGAAACCACCCGGCCTTTGAGGACGGTAAGCTCCGGGCATGGTTTGAGAGTGTCTTCGACCTCCAATAAGCCGGAATCAAAAGAAACAGCTCCACTGTCGCCTGTCTGCCCTCCAGCTCTGCCGTAAAAAGGCGTGCAGTCAAGAACGATTTCGACTTCAGTGCCTGCTTCCACGGCTTCCTTCTCTGATCCGTCCACCACCAAAGCCGAAACCTTTGCATCCGCCGACAGTGTTTCATACCCCACGAACCGGCTTTGTACGCCTCGGGCTGCAAGTTTAAGATATACTTCAGGGACAGCCTCTTCCCCGCTTCCGCGCCAGGACTCCTGACTCTTGGTTCGCTGCCTCACCATGGCCGCTTCGTAACCCTCGGTATCCACTTCCAGACCAGTGTCATGCGCCACGTCGCGCACGATATCGATGGACAACCCATAGGTATCGTAAAGCCTGAAAACAGTCTCACCGGGAATAATGTTTCCGCCCCTGTTCTTGATCAACGAAATTTCATCTTCAAGCACCTTCATGCTGTAGGACAAGGTGTCTGAGAATCGTTTCTCTTCGTTAAGAACCAGCCCTTCTATCAGGCTGGCCGCCTGCACGAGCTCGGGGTAGTCTTCCCCCATAAACTCCACCGTTTTTCCGCACACCAGATGCAGGAAAGGCTCCGTAAGGCCGACCACGCCGCCGAACCGGGCCGCCCTACGGATTATACGACGGAGCACATATCCACGGCCCTCGTTCGAAGGCATCACACCGTCTGCTATCAAAAATGCGGCTGCCCTCCCATGATCCGAAATTACACGGAAGGCGGCATCCTCTCTTCCGCCTTTTCCGTAGGCCGCACCGGACAGTTCCTCGATGTATGCAACCAGTCCTCTCAGGATGTCGGTATCATAATTCGACGCTACTCCCTGGATCACGGCGGCGAGCCTCTCAAGCCCCATGCCTGTATCGATGTTTGGATTGGGAAGCGGCTGCAAGCTCCCGTCCGGCTGCCTGTCGAACTGGGTGAAAACCAGGTTGTATATTTCCAGGTATCTCTCGCACTCACAGCCCGGAGCGCAATCTTGCCTCCCGCAGGAAAAGTCAGGGCCCTGGTCGAAATAAATTTCCGAACACGGGCCGCAGGGGCCGGTCTCTCCCATGGCCCAAAAATTATCCTTTTCTCCCAGTTTCACGATTTTTTCCGGTGCAACTCCGATTTTGTCCCGCCAAAGACGCAAAGCCTCCTCATCGTCCTGGAACACCGAAACAAACAGCCTGTCCGGTGGAATTTCATAGACCCGTGTCAAAAGCTCCCAGGCCCAGGTGATAGCTTCCTCCTTGAAATAATCGCCGAAAGAGAAATTGCCCAGCATTTCAAAGAAAGTATGATGCCGGTAAGTATAGCCCACCTGCTCCAGGTCGTTGTGCTTCCCGCCCGCACGTACACATTTTTGAGACGTGGCAGCACGTGTATATGCCCGCTTTTCCTCGCCCAGATAAAGCCTTTTGAACTGGACCATGCCTGCATTGGTAAACAGCAGAGAAGGATCATCCTTCGGCACGAGAGAGGAACTCTCTACGATTTCGTGGCCTCGTTCTTTATAAAATTCCAGAAAAGTTCGCCTTATTTCCCGTGAATTCATTGCATCCTATTCCTTAATATTAAACATTAAAAAATGCTTCCAATTTATATCCAAGCCTACACATTATCGGCCTTCGATCCGGTATTACCGTCTTCATCGATTCGCCTGAGACCTGTCTTTTCAAGAATACGCGACTTAAGTTCGGCCAGCATATCTTCATGTTCCATCAAAAAAGCTTTGGCATTCTGCCTGCCCTGTCCTATTCGTTCATCACCGAATGAGTACCAGGCTCCGCTTTTCTGAACAAACCCCATGTCAACCGCCAGATCCAGTATATCGCCCTCCTTCGATATTCCGTGACCATATATTATGTCGAACTCGGCCTCCTTGAACGGCGGCGCGATCTTGTTCTTAAGCACTTTCACTCTGGTCCGGTTGCCCACCACTTGGT
>CAYXDR010000163.1:5330-7089 GCA_964463515.1 uncultured Desulfobacteraceae bacterium
GTCACCTTCCTTAATCGCTCCTATCCGGCGGATGTCCAGGCGCTGGCTGGCATAAAATTTCAGGGCATTGCCGCCGGTGGTCGTTTCGGGGCTACCGAACATCACCCCGATTTTCATCCTGATCTGATTTATGAAAATCACGCAAGTCCTGGACTTGCTGATGCACGAGGTGAGCTTTCTGAGTGCCTGGCTCATAAGACGGGCCTGCAGACCCACATGTTGATCGCCCATTTCCCCTTCAATTTCCGCTCTGGGTACCAGGGCGGCAACCGAATCGATTATCAGGACATCTACTCCACCGCTTCGGACGAGGATCTCAGCTATATCGAGGGCCTGCTCACCGGTATCCGGCTGGGACACCAGCAGTCCTTCCACATCAACTCCGAGCTTGCGTGCATAGCCTATGTCCAAAGCATGTTCAGCATCTATGAAGGCCACCATACCGCCCATGGCCTGGGCTTCGGCCGCGACATGCAGCGCCAGGGTGGTTTTGCCGGAAGATTCAGGCCCGTATATTTCCACCACCCTGCCACGGGGCACACCCCCGATACCCAGGGCCAAGTCCAGGGAGAGAGACCCGGTCGAAATGGCGGGAACCTCCATAACCGCCTGTTCTCCCATTTTCATTATGGACCCGCGCCCGAATTGTCGTTCTATCTGAGATATGGCCTGTTCGACCGCTTTTTCCTTTTCCATCGCTAAATCCTCCGTTACCGCTCAAGTCCCTGTCAAGTCTCGTAAGGCCCGTTTTTCATCGGCATCCGTTCGAGCACCGAATAAACAGCGCCCTTGGGCCTTAGGTCACTCTTGAAAAGAACCAGTTCACCGAGCCTGCATTCCTCGGATTGAATATTTCCAAAAAGCTCTAAAATGTTCCCGGGCCCTCCGCTTCGGAACCTTCCCAGAGTCAGATGGGGTTTAAAAGGCCTTGGGTCCAGCTTCATGCCCGCAGGTGCCAAAGCATCCAGTAATTCCCTTTTAAACGAAGCCATGCGGGAAATTTCCCCCGATACCCCCGCCCACAAAACACGGGGCCGTCGCTTCGGCCCGAAAACGCCCATTCCCTTTACTGCGGCATTGAAGGGATCATGGCGGGAGCAAACTTGCGCTGCTGATTTTATTATAAAATCCAGACCGCTCTCCGGAACACCCCCCAAAAACAGCACAGTCATGTGAATATTTTCCACCGCCGTCCATCTGACGTCCAGGCCGCCTTTTCTCAAGCCTTCCAGTGCGACCGAAAGCACAGATTTCATAGGTCTCGGCAATTCAAAGGCCAGGAAGGAACGAATCATCATTGAGATACCGCCTGATCCAATCTAACGCCATCATCGCAGCTTCAGTTTTGACCCGGCTGCGGGGGCCGCGGAACAAGTATGATCCGCTGAACAGCCCCTCTCCCGAACACAGACCAAAAAAAACAGTGCCCACCGGCTTCTGCGGGCTGCCTCCCCCGGGTCCTGCAATGCCGGTCACCGCCACTCCTATGTCGGCCCCCAAGACTTCGCGGGCACCGGAAGCCATCTCCCCTGCGGTTTTTGCACTCACCGCCCCGTGGGCGTTCAGTGTGGCCGGTTTCACCCCGAGGAGCTCTTTCTTCGCTTCGTTGCTGTATACGACACACCCGCCCTTGAAGTAATCCGAGCTTCCCGCTTCATTTGTCAGAATATGTCCGATCAGCCCGCCTGTGCAGGACTCCGCCAGAGCCACACTCAAGCCGCGGCGCCGCAAAAGCTCCCCTACCACGTGTGACATCGTT
>CAYXDR010000164.1:0-7088 GCA_964463515.1 uncultured Desulfobacteraceae bacterium
AGCGACCCCGACCCCGAGGGACATCGTTATTTTGACTTTTTACGACCTCATCAAATCTACGACAAATAGAAAAAAAAACACACTGTGATCCCGAATTTGAATTTCGATAGCACATGCATCCTCCCCTGTCAAGGTCCTCACAGCCGTTCTGCATCAGGCATTTTTCCCTGCCAACGAACCACTGCTGCTGCGCCACTAATCAAGTTCGTTGCTCATGGGCTGCTGCGAAGCGGCATATAAATCACCCTTTTTTTGGTGTTTCAGAGGCAAAAAAATCCACGATTCTCCTGGCCACGGAAGCGGGGATGCCGGGAACTTGCATAATCCGGTCCAAATCAGCCTCCGCGATCTCGTCGATCGAATCGAAGTGTTCGAGGAGAGCCTTTCTCCGAACCTTTCCCACACCTTCGATGGCATCCAACACCGAGCCCGTGAGGCTTTTAGCCCTCAAGGTCCTGTGATAACCCACGGCCCTCCTGTGGGCCTCGTCCCGTATCCGCATCATGAGCAGCAGAACAGGATCGTTCCGTTTTAGCCAAACGGGATTTTTCCTTCCCCGCACGTAAAGTTTGTCTTCGGTTTCACCGCGTTCGTGCTCCGCCTTCGCTATCGCAACCACAGCCGGCAGGCCTCCGGGGCGAAGGCGGTCCAGCACAGAAGCAACCGCAGACAAATGTCCTTTTCCGCCGTCCACCAAAAGAAGATCCGGCAGCGGCTCATGGGCCAGCCTTCGAGAGACCAGTTCCTGCATCATCCGGTAATCATCCACTCCTTCCACAGTGTCGATGTGGAAATTGCGGTATCCTCCGCGATGCGGCAGCCCGCCTATGAAAGAAACGACGCTGCCCACCGCCTTGTGTCCCTGGATATTTGAAATATCGATTCCTTCGATGGATCTGGGAGGGGCCTGAAGCGACAATGCACTCATGACCATTTCCATCAGTCTGATTCGATCCTGTTCCGATGTGCCGCCGGGACGCCGGCCTGCATTTTCGACGGCCATATTAACGAGCCTTCGTTTATCCCCTCTCAACGGACGATGAACACGGATTTTCCTTCCGGTCAAACCGTGAAACCATTCTTCTACAGTGGACGTGTCCTCGAGATCACCCGAAATCAAAATTTCTCCGGGAACCAGAGGCTGATCCGCATAGTACTGTGTCAGGAAAGCCTCTATCACCTCCCCGGGACCGCTTCCCGCGTCATCCAGCAAAAATTTCCTGCTCCCGACAAGGGCACCATTCCTCACATAGAGAACAGCCACACGGACATTCGGGCCTGCGGTCGAAAACCCCACGGCATCGAGATCCTTGATCTTCGGAAAAACCACATGCTGTCTTTCCACCACACGCTCCACTCCCGCGATCTGGTCCCTAACAGCCGCAGCCTTTTCGAAATCAAGCCGGGCCGAAGCCTCGAACATTTCGCTTCGCAGTTGCTCCTTCAATTCCCGGTTCCTCCCCTCCAGAAACAAGCGGACCTGCCGGACAATTTTACGGTATTCGGATGGATCCACCCGGTTGACGCACACTCCCAGGCAACGGCCCATCTGGAAGTTCAGGCATGGGCGGGAACGCTTCGGGAGAATCCGGCCTTTGCATTTACGCAAAGAAAACAGCCTCTCGACCACCTTCAGGGTGCTTCTCACTGAACCCGCCGATGAATACGGCCCGAAATAAAGAGCTCCGTCATTTTTTATTCTCCGTACGATGGTGAGCCTTGGGAAAGGCTCCTGTACATCTAGCCGCAGGACCGGGTAGCGCTTGTCGTCGCGGAGGATCACATTGTAGCGCGGCATATATTTCTTTATCAGCGTGCCCTCGAGGATGAAAGCCTCCTGCTCGGTGCCCGTTACGATGTTGTCGAGAGTCGCGGCCCTGGACATCATGTGAGCGGTCTTGTCCGGCAAGTCCTTCGGAGGCCGAAAATATGACATGACCCGTTTTTTCAAATTCTTGGCTTTCCCCACATAGATAACCCGGCCGTTCGAATCCTTGAACAGATATACTCCGGGATTTGAAGGGAGGCTGGAGCGAAGCTCTTCAGGGTCGAGATCCAGGTGTATTTCGGCGTTTAAACTCATGGGTAAAGATCAGTTCCTTTCATCCACGCCGCTTACGATATTGTTGCACACAGGCACTCTACGTGCTAGTGTGTCCAACGCGGCTTTACAGCATATTTGACTGATTTCAAGGATAACGCATGGACTTGCACAATCGCAATGTTGAATTCAAATTCTGCCCGGTGTGTGGAGGAACGCTCCACGAATCGCTATTGAAAGAAGGGGAAACGCCCCGGCCAGTCTGCACACGGTGCGGGTACGTTTTTTATCTCGATCCGAAAGTGGTCGCGTGCACGCTCGTGGAAATCGACGGGGGTGTATTGATGGTGAAACGCGGAATTGAACCAGGCAAAGGAAAATGGGCGGTTCCCGGTGGATTCGTCGACAGGGGAGAACCCGTGCACACGGCCGCTGTGAGGGAAACACGCGAAGAATGCCACATCGAGGTGCAAATAACCCGCCTTGCCGGTGTTTATTCATACCCGGGTGAAATTTCCATCATAGTCTTTTACGAGGCTTCACCGGTTTCCGGCAACTTTGAAGCCGGGGATGAATGCACCGAAGCCCAGGTATTTTCTCCCGAAAACATTCCATGGCGCGATATTGCCTTTACGAGCACCACTCAGGCCCTTGAAAAATATATCGAACGCCGAAAACACGGATAAAAGCTCAAAAATAAGCAACAGAAAACCAGTAAAAAGCCCCCGGCCCAACAAAAAACCCGAGCATACAGCCAGGAGACATCGTGCCGATCAAACTTCAGCCCGAACGCATCGAAAACATGACGCCCGAGCAGCTCGAATCGCTCTTCGACCGCTCGATGCACGACATCGGCGCCGTTTACGAACGAGTCCGCAGTATCGTCGAAGGTGTAAGAAAAAAAGGAGACGGCTTCATAATCGAAACCTCGATGGATTTAAAACCCGGGACATCCGTTGCTGACCTGAAAGTCACCCGGGAAGAAATAGAGCGGGCGCATACACTCGTTCCCTCTCCTGTTATAGAAAGCTTGCAAAAGGCAGCTGAAAACATATCCAGATTTCACCGGGCACAAAAGCAGCCGGAGATGACATCAATGGAAGTAAGTCCCGGCATCCTGGCAGGCAGGCTGACAAGACCCCTTGACAGTGTCGGATGTTATATACCCGGCGGGAGAGCCGCATATCCCAGCACCGCCCTGATGACCGTGATTCCTGCCCGGGAAGCCGGCGTCGCAGAGATAACGATGGTGACGCCGCCGGGTCCGGACATGAAAGTCAATCCGGTAGTACTGGCCGCAGCTGACATCGCCGGCTGCCACAGGATTTTCAAGCTCGGCGGGCCCTGGGCGGTGGCCGCGTTGGCGTTCGGGACCTCCACCATACCAGTGGTGGACAAAATAGTGGGCCCCGGGAACAAATATGTTACCGCGGCCAAGATGCTGGTATACGGTCGTGTGGATATAGATTCACCGGCCGGACCCAGTGAATCCTTGATCCTTGCCGACCATACCGCGAAAGCCCGGGCGGTTGCATTCGATTTTTTGTCCCAGGCCGAACATGATCCGGATTCCGCTGCAATACTGGTCACCACGAACGAAGACCTCGCTTTTCGAGTCTGTGATATTATTTCAGCTGAATTCGACACGCTTCCCCGGAATAAAATACTGGCTGAATCCCTCACCGGACACTCCCGTGTACTGATTGCCGGCAGCATGGATGAAGCGATTTCCTTCGCAAATTCTTATGCGGCAGAGCACCTGCAGATCTGCACGGAGGAACCTTTTGTTACGCTCGGGCGCATCCGGCATGCGGGGTCCATATTTTTGGGGCACTATTCACCTGTGGCCGCAGGGGACTACGCTTCCGGAACAAACCATGTGCTACCCACAGGGCGCTGTGCAAGAATGTTTTCAGGCCTCTCCGTGGACGACTTTATTAAAAAACCGACATTTCAGATGTTAAGCAGGGAAGGCCTGGCATCGATTGCCGGTACGATCTCCACTCTCGCCCAAGAGGAAGGTCTGCCGCTTCACGCCAGATCGGTGAAAACAAGATTCGAGTAAACTGCGGCCGGAAGGCAGCGGCGCCAAGCCCTTAACGGTGAAGCTTTTCCCTTAACACAAACCAAGGACAGGAGGAGAAAAATGGCGGACATCAAAGGCTACAACATGCCGGACGATCTTTACTATCACAAGGATCACGCGTGGGCCCGCATAGACGGAAACAGGGTGACCGTGGGGATGAACGATTTTTTCCAGAAAGAAGCGGGCGACATAGTCTTCATCGATCTGCCGGAAGAAGAAGATGATGTCAGCCAGGGAGAAATCTGTGGTAAAATCCAGTCAAGGAAATGGATCGGAAAGCTAGTTGCACCTGTTTCCGGAGAAATCGCCGAGATAAATGAAGAACTCGAGGAAGACACCTCCCTCATAAACTCGGATCCCTACGGAGAAGGCTGGATACTGGTTATAGAAGCCACCGACCTTGAAAGCGAACTCGCCAATTTGATGCAGGGCGAATCCCTCACCGAATTCATCGAGGCTGAATACAGGCGGGCGGAAGAAGAACGCGCCAAGGAATAAACGGAGGTCGGTAGACCATGACCGAAACCTGGCGGCTCTTTAAAAACATCGGCCGGCAATTTTCGACTGCCGAAGGCCTGGCCATGGATGACACTCTCCCGCGGTCCGTGGAATTTAATGGTTCTCCGCCCATACTCAATCTCTACACCTTCACACCCTCGGCTATCGTCGGGAAATATCAAGATATAGAAGCAGCTCTCAAGCTCGACCGATGCAGGGCCCGCGGGATAGAGTACAACCGCCGAAGCACCGGGGGTGGGACCGTTATCATGGGGCCCTCGGTTCTAGCACTCGGCCTTGGCATAAACGTCGACCACCCCAAGCTTAAAAAAGGAGTGGGAGGAGTGTTCGAATCCCTGAGCCTGGCACTGGTACGCGCGCTGGGGTTTCTCGGGATAAATGCCCGATTTCAACCGAGGAACGATATCGAAGTGCAAGGGAAAAAAATCGCAGGGCTGTCGGCTTCGGCCGAAACCGGCTCCGGAATCCTTTTCCACACGAGCCTGCTGGTGGAATTTGACGTGGAGTTCATGCTGGATATCATGCATACCCCTCTCGTAAAAATCCGCGACAAGGGCTACAACTGCTTCAGCGCCCGCATGACGACCATCACCGACCAAATCGGAAAAAATATTTCCATGGGCGATGTGGCAGATGCGGTGGCACAGGGTTTCCAAGACGAATTCGGTATAGCCTTCGAACTCTCCTGCCCGGATGATTGGGAAAAGGGTTCTGCCAGCGATCTGGCCGAAAATAGGTATCTATCCAATGAATGGATTTTTTCCCACAAACACCCCCGAACCCGCATGGGAGTCGGCACTCTCAAAACAGGAGCCGGCCTGTTGGAGCTCTATGCCACGCTTTCTGGGGGAGCCATAGAAAACGTTATAATAACGGGAGATTTTTTTTCCTCTCCTGAAAATATACACCGGCTTGAAAATGCCCTCAAATGGTCTTCCGCACAGCCCGAACACATCGAAAAAAACCTGGCTTCCGTATGGGAAAAGGACATGATTCATCGCCTCGAAATGCACGAGCTTGTTGAAGCCGTGCTTCTGGCCAAGAAAAATCAGGTGCGGTTGTAACACGGAAGCAACAGGATTGATGGAGCTCTCATGCCTGAACTAAACGAAGCCCGCGCCCAAAGCCCTGACGTCGCTAAAATCAGCACAGCCAGTGCCATAAGCCTCGGCCTTGTTTTCGGACGCATGTACAGGGCAGCGGTCAACCGCTGCGTAAATCTGCTCGTGCATTACCCGGAAGGATGTGCAGCCAACTGCGCCTACTGCGGCCTCGCCCGGAGGCGTCCCGGCTCATACAGCGAAAAAAGCTTCATTCACGTCTCCTGGCCGGTTTTTTCGATGGATGAAATCATTGACGCGGTCAACCAGGCGCCTTCCTATGTTCAAAGATCATGCATTTCCATGATAACAAACGGGAAATGCCGAAACGCGACCATCACCATGACCCAAAGGCTCTCCAGGGAAACCTCGATTCCCGTTTCCGTGCTGTTGAGTCCGACGATCCTCAAAAACGGCGACCTCGAAGCGATGAAGGAAGCCGGTGCGGACAAAGTAGGCATTGCAGTCGACCTGGCAACCGAGAAACTCTTTGATCGTTACCGGGGCTCAGGGGTGCGCGGCCCCCATACATGGAAAGGGTACTGGGCCTGTATCGAAAAGTCGCTGGACGTTTTTGGCCCGCTGGATGTGGGCGCCCATCTGATGGTCGGAATGGGCGAGACAGAAAAAGAAATCACCGCGGTGATGGACCGGCTGTGGAAAATGGGGGTTGCCAGCCACCTGTTCAGTTTTTTCGCTGAGGAAAATTCTGCGCTGAGCGACCGCCCCCAGCCTGACTGGCCTGTATATCTCAGAGTTCAAACCGCACGTTATCTTCTTGAAGAAGGTTTAAGCACGTTCGACAAAATGGTTTTCGACAAATTCGGCCGAATATGCGATTTCGGCTGCGGCGATGCAACACTCCGGAGCGCAGTCGAATCCGGAAAGCCCTTCATGACGACCGGCTGCCTGGGACCGGACGGCCGCGTCGCGTGCAACCGCCCGTTTGGAAACTGCCTGCCCGGAGAAAGGCAATGGAACTATCCCTATCCTCCCGACGAAGAAGAAATGGGATTAATACGGCAGGCCCTTGAAAAAATGACTTGATCAACAATGATGAACTCGTAAAAATTGTTTTGACATTTGTTCTCCATCCTGTTAGGAAGATTAATTCCCGGCCGGGCCGTTAGCTCAGTTTGGTAGAGCAGCGGACTTTTAATCCGTTGGTCGTGAGTTCGATTCTCGCACGGCCCACCACGAAAAATACCGCATACCCGGGAACAATTCGGGTTGGCGTTTTTGAAAACGGGAAAATATTTAGGACCATCCGGGGCAGACGCCCCGACGATGACCAATCACCGCAATGCTCAACTGCTTGCGTCCCCATCGTCTAGCCAGGTCC
>CAYXDR010000165.1:0-6437 GCA_964463515.1 uncultured Desulfobacteraceae bacterium
TGAACTCGTAAAAAGTCAAAATAACGATATCTCTCGGGGTCGGGGTCGCTATCGGGATCGGTATCGGAAGCTGATCAATTCTCTTTTCGACCTCGACGCCGATATGCCGGGGATGGTACTTTTTACGAGTTCATCATTTTTGATCCGTTCCCATTACATCCATATTTTCTCCATGCAGCAGTCGAAAAAAGATTAATCTTGAAATCATTGATTTTCGCAAAGACCTTCCACTTTTTAGTTCAAAAAAATCCAACGGCATCGTAAAGTCCAAAAATTATCTTGATGCCTCGTCACCATCTGCTCAACCAAAACCATGGTTGATAAGTTTCCATCCGGTATTTTCGGATGTACACAATTTAAGGAAAACATTATGCCCCTTGAACAATGGAAAAGCGTGTTTCAGAGCAGGGACGGTTCTCACGGGATAGTGACCATACGGACCGACCGGGCAATATCACCCAGGACCGGCGAAGCGCACGATTTTTTCGTGCTGGAAACACCTCACTGGGTGAATATCATACCGATAACACCGGACCGCAGTGTCGTTATGGTGCAGCAGTACCGGCACGGAACAGGGGAAATCACGCTTGAAATTCCCGGTGGAATAGTCGAAGAAACTGACAGCCCACAATCGGCAGCTCTCAGGGAACTCAGTGAAGAAACCGGCTATACCTCCGACAGTGTTGTCTTTCTCGGCTCGGTTCATCCCAACCCCGCGATCCAGGATACAACATGTTATACTTTCCTCGCATTCAATGCGGTCCGGGCAGGCGAACAGCGCCTTGACCAGAAGGAAGACATAGAAGTGGTTCTCCACCCGGTTGAGGACATACCGGCGCTGATACGCAATGGAGAAATCACCCACGCCCTCGTTCTCGCAGCCTTTTACCGGTTCTACATGGAGGTGCCGCCCGAAGCGACATCAGCGGTGGCGGATTTTCTGAACTCAAAACTTCTTGACAAATGAACATCAATCGATAATTATATTTTTTTAAATACAAGTTTTTCAGGAGATCAAGATGCGTTTCAGCACAGCAAAAGGGACATTTTTCTTCTTTTTTAGCTTGGGGAGTGCTCCGCCCATGTGCTGACACAGATGTGTATTTCAAAGGCCGTGGGCGGGAACAGAGCCCACGGCCTTTTTTTATTACGGGAGGCGATGATGACAAAAAAGCTGACTAACGGAGAAAAACGGAAGCTCGAAGAATGCAAAAAGCAGCTCGAAAAACTTGATGAAAATCTACTGGAACTCCTGGGCCGAAGGCAGGAAATCACTGCGAGCCTGGTTCAGGCGGTACCGCAGGCAGCCCCTGCAATTTTTGACCACGGCGAAGAGGAAAAACTGCTACGCCGAATCCTCGAGCCGGGCGCGAAACATTTGAGCCCGCAGGCTGCAAGGTCTATTTACAAAGAGATACTGTCGGCGGCAAGATCGATACACGCCCCTCTTACCGTAGCTTACCTCGGCCCGGAATGTTCGAACTCAAATCAAGCGGCCTTGACCAATTTCGGTCAATGTGCATCCTATCGGTCGGCCGGCTCCATCGAAGAGGTTTTCGACCTGGTTGAAAACGACCAATGCCTGCAGGGGGTCGTGCCCATCGAAAACGCATTCGAAGGATCGGTGAACAACACGCTCGACCTTCTCAGCAAACACACTACCAGGATAAACGCGGAAATTCTGCTGCGCGTCCGATACAATCTACTTACCAATGCGCCTGACCCGGGTGGTATCGAAAAAATCTACGCTCATCCGATTGCAGCAGCACAGTGCACGGCATGGATTAAAAGCCGCTTTCCAAACGTGCCTATCGAAAAAGTGGCAAGCAGCGCTATGGCCGCAGATATTGCCTCCCGGGATTCCACGGGCGCTGCCCTCGGAAACCGCCTGGCTGCGAACAGATATCAACTGCAGATAATGGAAGCCAACATCGAAGATCATCCGGATAATGTCACCAGGTTCATATCGATAGGCAAAACCACTCCACGCCCAACCGGAGAAGACAAGACATCGATCCTCTTTTCCACCAACCACAGGCCGGGCGCCCTGTTCGACGTCCTGAAAATACTGGCGAAAAAAGAAATCAACATGACGCGAATCGAATCCCGTCCCATGAAGACCAGAAGCTGGCAGTACCTGTTTTTCGTGGACATAGCAGGGCATGCTGAAGACCGCGGGATCGCACAGGCACTGAAAAAGCTTGAAGCCTGGTGCGAGTTTTTCAAACTGCTGGGGAGTTATCCCGTCGGCCGGAGCCCATGGCTTTAAATAGTGAAAAAGCTACATTAAAAACCGCCGATTTCTCCTACAGTGGGGTATCCGCGCCAATACACCACAAGGCACCTTCAGGGTGTATCAAGTGCTCCAGAATCTCATGGACATCAAGAAGCCTTCGTGTTATTTGAATAGCCTCGTTTCAATGAAACCGGGGCCGGCAACGCCGGGACAAACCTGTTTCACGCTTTTTTCGATCCAGGAGGACTCCACATATGGTATTAAGTATTATGAGAAAACACGCCAAATCTTGGCTTATAAAAGTTCTCATAGCTATAATCGCAATTGTTTTTGTTTTTTACTTTGGTTATTCTTTTACATCGGACCGTACTATAAAAGTGGCGTCTGTAAACGGCGAAATTATAACCGGATTGGAATACCAGAAAACCTACCAGGAAATGCGCGAAGCTCTTTTTCGTCAATACCGGGATGTTTGGAGTGATAATCTTGTCGAGATGTTCAACCTTAAGAACCGTGCCCTCGAAAGTCTCATAATAGAAAAGCTTATCAGCAGCGAGGCACGCAGCCTGGGACTGGAAATCACAGAAGAAGAAATCCAGCACGCCTTGATGAGATACCCGGGTTTCCAAACCGAGGACGGCAAGTTCGACATGGGCCGGTACCGGGCCCTCCTTGCCCAGAACAGGATGGAGCCCGAAGATTTCGAGGCTGGAATGGCCAGGGAACTTCTTGGGGACAAACTGAAACAGCTCGTACTGGGTTTTGTCCCTGCCACGGAAGCTGAGGCCAGAGATTATTTTGAATACCGTAACGAGAAAATCCGGATAAGCTATGTTAAATTTGACCCGGATAACTATATAGACGAAGTCAAGCCCTCTGAATCCGAAATGAGAACTTATTTCGACGAACACAAGGAATACTACCGCGTTCCGGAAAAAATACGACTGACCTACATCTCCATCGATCCAGAGGATTTTGTTTCCGAAGTTGTTCTGCCTGAACGGGCGGTTGAAGATTACTATGAATACCACCGTGAATCGTTTTCGGAACCAGAAGAGGTTAAGGCCAGGCACATATTGTTCAAAGTCCCTTCGACAGCTGAAGATCAAGAAGTTGAAAAGATTCGAGAAAAAGCCGAGGCAGTCTTGGAGCAGGCCAGGGATGGAGCGGACTTCGCCGACTTAGCCGAAGAATATTCCGAAGGCCCGACTGGCCCGAAAGGAGGCGACCTGGGATATTTCACCAGGGGGCAAATGGAGGAATCTTTTGACGATGCAGCGTTCAGCCTGGAAAAGGGAGAAATAAGCGACATCGTCAAAACCCGTTTCGGTTTCCACATAATTAAAATCGAAGATAAAAAACCCCGCCGTGAAAAACCCCTGGACGAAGTAAGGGGCCAAATTGAGGCCGATCTCAGACTGATTCAAGCCGCTGAGATAGCCAGAGAAAAGGGCCTTTCACTAATAGACCAGATGCCTTATGACATCGACCTTACCGAATATGCTGAGCAACACGGCCTGCCTGTAAGCGAAACGCCCCTGTTTGCACAAGACGAACCGATACCGGAGTTAATGGGCTCAGAAGAACTCCGGCAATCGCTTTTCTCTCTCGATACTGGACAAATAAGCGACTTGATGGAAGTTGACGGAAAGTATTTTCTGTTTCAGATAGAGGAAAAGGAAAAGTCCAGGCTACCTTCCTTTGAAGAGGCGGCCGAAGAGGTGAAACCGGACGTAACTGAACACCTTGCAGCAGAAAAAGCCCGATCCGCTGCCTCGGCATTCCTGAAAAAAGTGTCCGCAGATGCCGACTGGGCAAAACTCGCTGCTGATCAGGGGCTGGAAATTGTAAAAACCGACTTCTTTTCCAGAATCGATTCGGTGGAAGGTATCGAACGGAGGGGAGAATTCAATGAGATCGTTTTCTCCCTTAATTCAGAGAGGCCTTTCCCCGATGAAGTCTACCAGGACACCGGCGGCGCTTTCGTATTCCGCTGGGAAGAAGCCGAGCCTTTCGATGAAGAAACTTTTGAAGAAGAAAAAGAGCAGTACCTTTTTCAGGCGATGAGCGCCAAACACCAGGCCGCGTTCAACGGGTGGCTGCAATCCTTGAGGCAAAAAGCGGATGTCCGCATATTGACACCGCTGGACTAAACCCGCTATTTGCTTCCCCCTCACCAGTTGAAACCGAAAAAGCTTTCTCTCACTTTCGGTGAAGGGACACAACCGATCCCATTTCTGCGGTTGTTGGTTTGATCTGCCTTCACGGTAAAAATCCCTAATCCACCGCCATATTCTCCACGAAAAACACGCAAAAGGCATACGGAAAACTCCAACCCACCCGTCGAGAAGGTCCATACTCAAAGCCCATCATCGAAAAGGAATCCGCCTTGACATCCGTCCCGTATTTGGCCCACAATGAAAACGTTTCACGTTCCAAGGCTTTTTTCACAACCGCTTTGCCTGCGATTTGCTCAGGCGAAGCGTGGATGCTCATTCGCAAAAAGGAGGGACATCGAAATGACTGCAAACGCTGATTTCACCAGGGCGCTGGAAATCGGACGCCCACCCAACATTGTCAAACTTTTCCCCAATTCCCGCGCCTTGATAGTCAGCGGCAAGGTTGTAGACAGGGCGTTGCTGGCAAAGGGCCAGGCGATGACAATCGCGGCCAACGGCCGCAACCATTTCGTTATCCGAGGGGCATTGCTGGCGGCACAGCGTGCAAACGCCGCGGTTATAATTGAAATAGCCAAATCCGAAGGCGGGGCAAGTGCCTATTGCGCCGTTAACTTCTGGAACATTGCACGCCAGGTTGATGCCTTGTGCAATGAACTTGGAATCACAGTCCCTGTGGCTGTTCATGCCGATCATTATGGAATAAAAGGCGCCAAAGACATTGAAACCGCAAGAATTGAAATACCTTCCCTGTTTGATGCAGGAATTACTTCCATCGCTATAGACGCCTCTCACCTGCCGGATGACGAAAACCTTCTTGCGAGCATCGAGCTGAATCCGTATGTGCCCGCATGGGCCGGCTATGAAACTGAAGTTGGCGAAATTAAAGGGAAAGAAGGCCTTTCCACCATTGATGAAGCGCTCTTTTTGATCAAAGGGCTGAATGCGCACGACATCTTCCCTGACTGGATCGCTCTTAACAACGGCACCACTCATGGCATCGAGGAAAGCGACGCCGGTATCCAGGTGGAACTGACCAAAACAATCCACGAAGCCCTCGTTCCTTATGGAGTTTCCGGGGCTCAACACGGGACATCAGGCAACAGCTCGGAGAGGCTGCGCCAAATCGCCAAAACCACACGAACCACTAAAGCCAACGTAGCGACCGCTCTTCAAATGATCAGCTGGGGGGTAAAAGTCAACGACTACGGCAATGCCATCCTCGATGAAAACGGTCAATTCGCAAAAGTATCCAGCGAAGGGATCACCGATGAACTTTGGTCAGAGATTGTTGCCGATGCAGAAAGCAAAGGACTCAAGAAGGGAAATTACAAGAAATTGAATCTCCCTTTCGAAAACAAACTTCACGGCCTGTCCGCCGAAATACGCGAGCGCATCACCAACGGAGTGGAAACGTTCGTTTACCGCCTCCTGACCGACGTATTCAATGCCGCGGACACCGCCCCGCTGGCGATAGAGACCTTGCTTCAAGCCGAAAGCTACGATCTTGGAACGAAAGCCGGAAGGATCGAAGACCCGGCGGATTGGACTGAAGAAAAAATCCGAGCTCGCGCGGCCACCTTGAATAGCGGCGGCGGACCAGCCGGCAACTTTGACGATTGAACAGTGTATCCGGCATTGCCGGGCTTAAAAGGGAAGGCGATGAAAGAAGGGGCAGCAGCGGAGACCGGTATACACCTTTGGCTCAAGGATCTTAAGGAAACTGAAAGTGTGAAGGGCCGCTACCTGGTGAAAGAAAAGCGGCTCGGCACAACCCGCCGCGGAGACCCCTTCTTAAGCCTAATCCTGGCCGACCGCAGCGGTGAGATCGAAGCCAAGGTCTGGGACAACGCAGAAGAGATCTCAAACACTTTCTCCGAAGGTGAAGTCCTGGAAGTGGAGGGAACAACAGGATCCTACCGCGGCAAAATTCAGTTGACACTTTCCCGGGTTTTCAATTGCGGAGGGGATTTCGACCCTGCCCTACTGCTGGAGTCCAGTCCACTACCGCCCGGGGAAATTTT
>CAYXDR010000165.1:6447-7087 GCA_964463515.1 uncultured Desulfobacteraceae bacterium
ACCTCAAAGGCCTTTCGGACCGGTTTCTCGCTGACAAGGAGTTCATGACACACTTCAAGCGTTCGCCGGCTGCAAAAAATTTTCACCACGGCTACCTTGGCGGGTTGCTCGAACACACCCTCGGGGTCTGCAAGTTGGCCAGAGCCGTGGCGGATATGTACCCGCTGCTGGATGCTGATCTCCTTGTTTTCGGGGCTTTCGTTCATGATATAGGCAAAATACATGAACTGCGGTCTCACCCCGTCATCGACTACACCGACGAGGGGCGCCTTATAGGCCACCTGGTGCTGGGAGTACGCATGGTGGAGGAAAAAATCCGCACCATCAAAACGTTTCCTGCCGATCTTGAGCTCAAGATCAAGCACCTGATACTGAGCCACCACGGAGAATATGAGTTTGGATCCCCGAAAAGGCCTAAATTTCTCGAAGCCTTTGCTCTTCATCTGGTGGATGATCTTGATGCCAAAATAAACGGGCTCGCCCGATTCATCGAACAGGACCGCGGGGAAGGCTCCTGGACCGAATTCAACCGGCTCTTCGCGAGATATCTGCTAAAAGCCCTGCCGGAAACCCAATCCGCATCTACCGAAGCGCCCCCTAAGCCTTCCCAGGGCTCACTTTTCCTTTGAGGAAAGACAGG
>CAYXDR010000166.1:0-7072 GCA_964463515.1 uncultured Desulfobacteraceae bacterium
TAGCGACCCCGACCCCGAAGGACATCGTTATTTTGACTTTTTACGACCTCATCAACCATAAAACAATAGTAGTTCGTTTTCATCAGGGAGTATCTAAAGCGGTTTGACAGATTCCCCGTTCGCCGAGAAAGAGACTGATGCCGACCTCACCCTCCAGATACCACAAGAGGTCCACGAGGTGCGCCTGGATCCGTGCCAGACGGTCCCGGCCTTTTAAAGATCGGGGGCCTTTGGCGTCTTTCAGGGCCTTTAGGCTCTGTTGAATCGATTGACTTTCAGAAAGAGGAGGTAAATCAAGCTGCATTTTGAAATTGTAAAAGGGGATGGTATCCATTTCGATACCGTACTGCCCCTCAAAACGCTCCATCACCAATTTCCCCAGGGCCTTCTGCTCGGGCCGGAAAAAGGTGAAAGGACCAATGGGATAATCGGTGGTGCCAAAATCATCGCGGATTGTCTCGGTAAGACGGATCAGTTCCGTATCCTGAGTATAGGGCCCATACCGCCGAATACTGGATACCCACCCGAAATACCGAACGATGAGATACAGGGATTCTTCGGCATATCCGAACTGCGGATACCGCTTTTTCAGGGTGGAGATCCCGTTACGTTCCAAAATGCTGTAGATGCGGCTCTGCAGATCTTCACAGGCTGACATGAACGGATTGACGTACAGCGCCAGAATCCTGTCGTGGTCCCTTACGCGCTGCTGTTTCCGTTCATCCAGCCACCTCCAGAAGGCCCACATTGCTGTAGTGGTGGGAATAATCCAACGCATGGCTGAACCCAACTAATGCCGTAGGGGGTTACCGGGTTTTGCATCGATGCCGTGATTGACAGTTAATATGGTATTAAAACAAAGACACATACATTTGTCAAAGAAAAGTATCAGCAATTCTAATTTTGATGAACAAGTCATGAGGACCGGACGAGTTTCAATTGACCATATCAATAGCGTGGTTGTTACGTCGCCCACATCGAAGGCCTTGCAAATACCTCTCCCGGCTCAGGTGCGACCGGGGACAACAGGAAATAACATGTATATGAAAGAATTCCTATGGCTTATTCTTTTTCGGGTACCGGCACTGTCAGGACGGGGACCGGAGAATGTTTAACCACCCTTTCGGTGACGCTGCCGAAAAGAAACCGGCCTCTCCTTCCGCGGCTTGCCATTACCACGAGATCCATTTTTTCGCGTTCCACTGTTTTTAGTATTTCTCCAGCGGGTTCTCCGACGGCGATATGCCGGATGTATAGGGGGCAGCCCTGGAGATTTTTGGAGCAGATGTCTTCGAGTTCACGCTCCGCGGCCTCCCGTTCCATCTGCTGAATCTTTTCCGCATGGGAACGGTCGAAATCCCCGTACCATGCCCCGAAAGGCCCCATCCCTTCAATCACGTAAAGCACGTGAACCTCGGCCTGGTATTTTTCAGACAGCGATTGCACAAGGGGCATCGCAAGAGCAGCGTTTTCTGATACGTCGGTGGGCCAGAGAATTTTTTTGATCTCCATGTCGTAACCTCCTTGTGGATTCATGGCGGCTGTGGTCGCACCGGGGTCCGGGCGAGGATTTGTACCCTTCACACACGCCGTTTAACCGCGTAACTCCAGTCTATTAGCCTTTAGAAAAATAGTTAAACCTGAAACAAAGAATATTCCAACCATAAACGGCTGTCAACCAACGAAAGAATTGCCGGGTCAAAGGCCTTTTTATATCTTTGTTGTTTGATGTTCCCGGCGGGGCACTGGGCTCCGCTGCGGAGCCTTCATATTTCGTAGTGGGAAAGAAAAAATAGATGGAAATCGTTGTCATTGGAGTGGAGCGGGGATTGTACAAACCGTGAAGGCCGCGTATGATGGAGAACATTAGGGGTCCGAGAGATCAGGTCCATGGGGGGATCTCCGGGCTGAGCAGCAGGAACCAAGTTTTTAGAAAAGGAATGACGATAACGTGGAAAAAATCCGCATTCTTGTAATCGACGATGAACGGGTTATCTGCGAGGGCTGCAGGCTGGTGCTTTCAGACGAATATCATTCGGTGGATGTGCGAATGAGCGGTCAGGCAGGGGTGGAGGCGATTTTGAACGGACATTACGACATCCTTCTTCTTGACATTAAACTTCCGGACATGAACGGCATGGAAATTTTAAAGACCGTCCGAAGTGAAAGACCCGGCATTTATGTGATCGTGATGACCGGGTATTACACCGTTCAAAACGCCGTGGAGGCGATGAAATCCGGCGCTTTCGATTACCTTACCAAGCCTTTTTCCGATGATGAGCTGTCGATTGCAGTGGCCAAGGCCGAGGAAAACAAGCGGCTCAAGGAAGAAAATCTTTTTTTGAGAAAGCAGCTGATAGGAAAATTTGATTTTACGGGTATCATAGGGGAAAATCAGCGCATATTGAAGCTCTTCGACGAGGTCAAAAAGGTCGCTCCCACCGACAGCACTGTGCTTCTTTGTGGAGAGACCGGAACCGGGAAGGAGTTGTTTGCAAGGGCAGTGCATGCCAGGAGCACCAGGGCGGACCGCCAGTTCGTGGCGGTTGACTGCAGCACCTTTGCACCCTCGCTGCTTGAAAGTGAACTTTTCGGACATGTGAAGGGAGCTTTCACAGGGGCAGCCGTGGATAAGCCGGGAATCTTCGAATCTGCCGACGGAGGGACTCTTTTTCTGGATGAAGTGGCAAATCTGGACATGGGGATACAGGGAAAACTGCTGCGCGTGATGGAAAGCGGAGAATTTAAGCCCGTAGGCGGGAGCCGAATCAAGAAATCGGACGTGAGGATTATAGCTGCGACCAACCGGGATCTAAAGGCAATGGTCGAGGAGGGAGCATTCAGGGACGACCTTTTTTACCGTTTGAACGTGTTCCCGTTGAATCTTCCTCCGCTCAGGGGGAGGAAGGACGACATTCCAAGGCTGCTCTATCATTTCTTGAAAAAATACTGCCGCAGGACTGGGAAAAGGATCGACGGTTTTTCCGATGATGCCCTTGAAATGCTTACCTCCTATGACTGGCCGGGAAATGTCCGCCAGTTGAAAAATACCGTGGAGCGCCTTGTCATTCTTGCCGAAGGCAGGATCCTGGATGACCGGAGTATCGGTGATACCTGGCAGGGGGAGATTTCTCCGGCGGTGGACCGGGTTCCTCAAACGCTGGATGAACTGAGATCCCTAAAAAAGGATCTACTTGAAAAGCATTTTGGACGTATTGAGAAGGAATTCCTGCGGCAGGCTCTTTCATCTGAAAACGGTAACATTACCAAAGCCGCCACGAGAGTGGGTATGCAGCGTTCAAATTTTTCCGCACTGATGAAAAAACATAATCTTACCGTCGGCTCCTCCAGGTAGTTTCCATCCGGAAATGGTGCTTTTGCCGTGCAAAGGGTCAAGGCAGGGTAGCGTTTGGCCCTGCACATTGATTCCGGGAAAACCGAGGGTTGAAGCCTAAGTGCCTGAAGTGTTGCCCGCATGGCTGGAAGCTGATACAAGGGGCGAAGGTGAATTGGTTGAAAAGAGCTGGGTTGAAGATAGCTGCGTGTATTTTTTGATTTAAGTTTATCCAGATGGAGGGCAGAACAGGATGCTTGAAACAGAGGCAAGCAGGAGGGTTGAGCATCCTGTGGATGCCGGTTGTGATTTTTCGGTCTGCGAGCGAATAATCGAGAATGTATCCAGAGTGGTTGTAGGGAAACGCTCTGTCGTGGAGCTTTTAATGGTTGCATTGCTTGCCGAAGGCCATGTGTTGCTCGACGATGTTCCCGGGCTCGGAAAAACCCTTATCGCCAAATCTCTGGCAAAAAGCATAGGCGGATCCTTTCGCAGGGTGCAGTTTACACCCGATCTGCTTCCGGGCGATATCACCGGCTTTACTGTCTATGATCAACGGTCGGCCTGCTTTACCTTTCAACCAGGCCCGGTGGTAACCAATGTTTTGCTTGCCGATGAGATAAACCGGACCATCCCCCGCACCCAGTCGAGCCTGCTCGAAAGCATGGAGGAAAGGCAGGTCACCGTGGACGGTAAAACTTACAGCCTCCCTCGACCCTTTTTTGTTGTCGCCACGCAGAATCCGGTTGAAATGGAAGGAACCTTTCCTTTGCCTGAGGCACAAATGGACAGGTTTCTGCTCAGACTGCGGCTTGGTTACCCCGACAGGGATGAGGAGATGGCCATTCTAGAACGCTTTCGTGAGACAGACCCCCTTGCGGAACTCGATGCTGTTACCGATCCTTCTCAGGTCACCGCACTTCAGCGGGCGCGCAGAAAAATTCGAATATCAACCCCGGTGAGGGAATACATTGCCGATTTGGTCAGGGCGACCCGTGACCATGACTCCCTGCGTTTCGGGTCAAGCCCCCGTGGGTCGCTCGGCCTTATGCGTGCAGGCCAGGCTATGGCTGTTTTGAAAGGCAGAGATTATGTGCTCCCGGACGACATAAAGGCACTGGCTTTACCGCTGCTCGCCCACCGCCTGCTTCTGAACGAGGAGGAACGCTTGAGAGGGAAAGGGGCCGAGTATTTTATTGAATGTATCCTCGATCGCACTCCTGTGCCCATAACCCCCGGCTGAGATGCTTTAATGGAAGACAGTGAAAACCGTGTGGCAAGTCTGTTTATAGTCCCTCCGGTGGAATTCCTCGTGGGAATCATTCTTTTCTCAGCGTTGTTGTTTCGCCAGAAAGACCTGGCGATTATTGCATTGGTGGTTTTGAGCGTAGGGCTTGGCGCAAGACTATGGAGCCGGTTCAGCCTCGCTGGAATTAAATGCACCTGCCGGGTCGATAAGCAGATCGTCTTTCCTGACGAATTCCTGAGCCTGAGTGTAGAGGTTGAAAACGTCAAATTTCTGCCTGTTTGGGTAAAGGTCGCTTTGCCTTTGGAAGAAGCTCTCAAGCCGGATTCCAGGGAAAGGTCTGTCAGGGAAGAAACGGGATTGCTCTGGTACCAGAAGGCCGGGTTCGAGCACAGGCTTGTTGCGCTGCGAAGAGGTGTCCATCGAGTAGGCCCCCCAAACATAGTCGCAGGCGATCTGTTTGGTTTTTTCCCCAGGGAAAAGAAGGAGACCGGAAAACTCGACGTCGTCGTGTATCCGAGGCTGGTTCCCTTGAAGATGGTTTCATTTGCGAGAAAAGACCTTTTCGGCGTTCCGGGGCGAAACAGCCCGGTTCAGGATCCGGTTTACATTTTAGGGACCAGGGATTACCAGCATCGTCAACCTGCCCGGTACATACACTGGAAGGCAAGCGCGCGTTACAGCAGGCTGCAGGAGAAGGTCTTCGAACCTTCAGAACAGGAAAAAATTTTGCTTGTGGTTGATGTTGGGCAATTCAAAGAAAATAGTGCACGGAGGCTCTTCGAGGAGATGATCGAGGCGGTGGCCTCTTTGGCTGTGCGGTTTCACAAGGCCAATTGCTCCGTGGGATTCATGACAAACGGTATGGTGAATCGAGGCCCTTCGGTTCTTCGGGTAAGAAGAGACAGCATGACTCCATCATCGATTCTCAACATCCTGGCAAGGCTGGACATGGGCGAGGCTCGAAGCCTTAATGAAATAATCACTAACGGGTCGACTCTTCCCTGGGGACTTAGCTGCATTTACTTTTCTTACCGGCACCCTGATGAGCAGTCCGGTGTCGAGAATTATTTTCAAAACCGGAGAATCCCTGTCACCTATATCTTATGTGGGCCGCGGACAGGTTTTGACAAAGATCGGGCCAAGGAAGCACGGAGAATTCTCAGGCTGGATGAGATCCGGGCGGTGGGGGCAGGAGAAAAACCGTGAGGGTCGAAAGAAAAAAAATGCTTGTTTTCACTCAAGCTGCGATGGAATTGAGTTGGCTCTTTGCATGGGCTTCGTTTCTGATGATTTCCACCGCCCATCGTCCCTTTCTATTCCTCGACGGGGTAATCCCTTTTTTCCTGGCGGTTTTGATTACACGCATCACCAAGGGCAGGGGTTTAAGGGTGATATGGGTGCTGGGACTTCAGTCTGCGGGGTTTTTGCTTGCGGCTTCGAAGATGCTGTATTCTTCCTCCGGTCCACATCTGTTTTCGTATTTTAATCCAGAATGGGTTTTGCACTTTTTTTACGGGCTGCAGGATGAGCGGGATTGGCTCGCGTTTACGATTCTGGTTGTTTTTGCTTCTGCTTTTTGGTTGAAAGGTGCGGCGCTTGCACGAAAGCCAATGGACTATGCTCTCGTTTGCACTCGCTTTGATTTGGGCCTGACTGCGTTTCTGGCTTTATTCCTGATAAAGTTTCTACTGCTGGTCAGAGGCGGAATCCAACTAACAACACCCAATGCAGAGGCGATGATTTATCCTTTCTTCATTTTCGGTCTTAGCGCCGTGGGTCTTGCCCGGACCGGGGAAACGGCATTTAAAGGCTTTATTTCGGGTTACAGGGCAATAGGCTTGTTTGTAAGTTTTGCAGCTGTTTCACTGGTTTTTGGAACGGGCCTGGTGCTTTTCTTTATGCCCTTTCTGCAGGCAGGTGCCGAGATCGGTTACGGGGTTTTGAAAGCAGGTGCCGAACCGCTCGGCCGCCTGCTCGTCTGTGTTTTACGATTCTTGTTTACCGGAGCAAAGATGCGATCCGAGCCTTCCTACTCTTCTCGAGAAGACGGGAGCGGTTCGCTGTTATCGGCCGAAGGAGAACTGAAGGATGGTGTTCTGGTGCAGGTCCTGGGATGGGTAATGCTGGTAATCGTAACGGCCGTGCCGCTGCTCCTGCTTGCATTGGGTTTATGGTACCTATGGAAGTGGCTTTTTTCGAGAACTTCCAGTCAGGCGGGAAAACCTTGGGACAAAACAGCCGAGCCGAGATGGTTCAGGTACTTTGCGGACTTTCTTTTATCGTTGCGGGCAATGGCTGCACGGTTTTTTGAAGGCTACAGGCATGGGATTCATTTTTTTTATTTTCTTGTAAAGTGGGGAGGCAGGAGTGGTGTTCCGCGGTTTGTAAATGAAACTCCTTGTGAATACGGCCGACGATTGAAAGAGCGCTTCCCCTCGCTCGAAAGCGAAATAACATCTATCGTAGATGCGTTCAACTTTGAAGCATAC
>CAYXDR010000167.1:0-7038 GCA_964463515.1 uncultured Desulfobacteraceae bacterium
GAAAAGACTATTGCAGAAATAGCATGATTTTTATGAATGAAGATATGAGCTTAAGGACTGATCTTTTGAGACCCTCTTCCCCAAGGTCTCTTTCTATGAAATCATTGAGTTCCCGGCCTCTTTCGCCGATTAGCGCGATGACATTTACATCGGCAGTCGTTTTGCGGGCGATCATGCCCAAAAGCACGCTTTTCCCCACGCCGGAACCCGAAAAAATTCCCATCCGCTGACCGCATCCCATGGTCATGAGGCCGTTTACAGCACGTATCCCGGTATCCATGGGTTCACAGATCCTCGCCCTGCTTGTGGGATTCACCGGATCTGCATATACGGGATAATGGGTCTCGATCCTTATCCTGCCTTTACCATCCAGCGGGTTTCCCAGCGCGTCTACAACCCGTCCGAGAAGATCACTCCCAACCCCCACCGCGGCGGTCTTATGCCTCGCCACGACGTTCGTTCCAGGGCCGATTCCCTTAAGATCTCCAAGGGGCATGAGCAGTATCCGGTCGTCCTTGAACCCCATTACCTCGGCTTTAACCGGCGGGAATCCACTCGCAGTCTCGATGTCGCAGATGCTGCCGACCGAAGAAACCGGGCCCCAGGCCTCCGTCACCAGTCCCAGGACTTTAGTCACGCGGCCTTTCGCCACTATGGGATTTGACCTGTCAAGGGCGTTGTAATACCGCTTGAAATCGAGTGCAGCCGTCATTTTTCCACCCTAAACGCCTATTCCGGCCAGCTGGAGTTCATTACGAAATTCATCTTCAACAGCACGCAATTGAGTCTCTATACGTGCATCTATATCCCCCATATCTGTTTCTATCATACAGCCGCCATCTTTAATCCTATCATCTTTAATAAGATGTAATGCCTCCAGTCCATTTATTTCACCTAAAAATATATTTTCATGGTTTCTCAGGATTTCAAAATCATAGGGATTCACACGTATCTTGACATTCGCCGCGTCGTTGGTTTTCTTCAACGCCTCCCGCACCACGCGGATGATAAGCTCCTTGTCGGTCTGCACCTCGTGAAAAACAATTTTTTTGGCTATTGCCAGGGCCAGTTCGACGGCCTCCCTTTCCACGCGGGAATAAATCTCCCCCTTGACCTTTTCCAGTTCTCCTTTTGCCTGCTCAAAATTTTTCAAGACCGGTGCCACCTTTTTCATACCGCTTTGGAGCCCTGCCTTTTCCCCTTCGCTGAAGCCCTGGGCATAGGCGCGCCGTTCGATTTCCTCGATGTTCTGCTCCGGTGCCCGGTCCTCCTTTGACTCTGCCTCACGGTCGAAACCGGAAGACTCATCCATAGACCTGAAAAAACTTTCGAAACCGCCTTCAGTGCCCCTGCCGCCATGACAATCAAGGCCCCCACAGTCGTCCAGCCTGGGGAAATTGCATCTTTGAAACAACTTGTCGCCCATAAATCAACCACTCCCTTGATTCGTCAAACTAGTTCACTGCCGCTTCTGCCGGAAACCACGATGTCTCCTTTTTCCTGCATGCTCTGGATGATCTTGGTAATTTTCTGCTGAGCATCTTCAACATCCTTCATGCGCACCGGGCCCAGATCGTCGATTTCCTCGATCAACATTTCCCTGGCCCTTTCGGACATATTCTTGAAAACTTTCTGTCTCACGTTGTCGGATCCCGCTTTCAGTGCTATTGCCAGTTCCTTGGTCTCCACGCGCCTTAGCACTTTTTGAAGCCCCCTGTCGTCGACAAGTACGAGGTCCTCAAATACGAACATTCGTTCCTTTATCTCGTCAGCCAGTTCGGGATTGCTTTCTTCGATTTCATTGAGTATCGCCTGGGCGGCACTGCCGTCCATCTGGTTGAATATGTCGGCAACTCTGGCGACCCCTCCGGCATTTCGGCTCACAGAACTGTCGCTGGTGCTCATGATTTCCGCGAAAACTTCGTCGATTTCAGCCACCATCCCGGATATGACCTTGTCCAGGTTGGCAATTCTTGAAGCGATTTCACATCTCAGGTCTTCCGGAAGGTTGAGCATCACTTTACCCGCAGCCTCGGAACTCAAATGCACTAGAATAACCGCAATCGTTTGAGGGTGCTCATCCTTTATAAGGTCGCAGAGCCTTTCCACCTCCAGCTTGTTCAATGATTTGAATTCTCCGTCCACCTCGGGGGTTTTTCGGTCGGATCCAGCCCGCCCTGCCTCCCCCTCTCCGATCTGAGCGTCGGGGCCGAGTGTTCCCCTGGCCATCGCGAATTCCCTGGCGACAATTTCCATGAGTTCCGGCCCCACGTCGCCCAGTTGGGAGATCTGGTGCTGAATGGCCTCTCTTTCCTCCCGGCCCAAGCCATCCATTAGTCTACGTCGGCTTGCGTCGTCGATTGCGCTTATAAGTATCGCAGCTTTGAGTTTTCCGGGCAGGCTTTTCGCTTCCATGTTTTCCTATCCTGTTACCTCATTTACTTCGAGCATTTCCAGGCGATCCCCGAGTAAGAATCTAGCTGGTTTCCATCCATTTGCGGAGCACCTGTAATGTTGCCTCGCTGTCGCCTTTCACCATCTGAACGACCTTCTCCCTGTAGGGCAGTGCGTTGGACCCTCCGTATTCCTGTTCTATTTCTCCCACCGTTTTGGGTAGATGCGATATGAATTCCATTTCTCCACGCCCGGCTCCTGTCAGCCAGCGTACAATCGGGCGGATTACGATCATAAAGGTGAGCACCAGAAACACACCGAAAACCAAGTATCGGAATAGTCCGCTGAATTTACCTATGATATCCCAAAAAGTGCTTCCACTTTCCTGATCGAACTGGCCTTCAAATCCGCGTTGTTCAAAAGGGATGCTGGCGATTTCAACCTGGTCTCCCCTGGAAGGATCGAAATTCACGGCTTTCTTGACGAGGTTTTCAAGCTGGATCAATTCTTCCGGGCTCCGAGGGACAATTTCAATTTCCTTTTTCCTGCCTCTTCCCTCGGCCTCCTTGGCTATTCCATCGACCACTACAGCCACGGAAATCCTTTCCAGCCTTCCCACCGGGGAGACCGTGCGGCTGGTCACTCTCCCTATCTCATAGTTCACAATCCGGTCGTTGCGGGTGTAGGCCGGAGCCATTACCCTGCCTGTTTCTTCTTCTTCAACCTCTTCGTTTTCCTCCGCATCATCATTTTCCGCCGCCGGCCGCCCTTTCATCGTCGTGCTTCGAAGCAGCTGTTCGCTTCTGGCCACCTGGTTTTCGGGCGAAAAAACTTCCTCGGTGGTCTCAACCTTGCTGAAATCGAAAGAACACGACACCCTTACTATAGCCCGGTCGCGGCCCAGCACACCGTCGAGCATGGAAGCGAGGCGGCCCTCGAGGTTTCTTTCATATTTATCTATGTATTCAAGCTTTTCCGAGCTGACCAGGTCATCATGGGACCTTCCCCTGCTGCCTGCCAGAATCTGCCCGCTGCTGTCCACCACTGTTACATCCTGGGGGTTCAAGCCTGGAACACTGGAGGAAACCAGGTGAACAATCCCCTGGGTCTGCTGCCTTGAAAGCACCCTGCCGGAAACCAGTTTCAGCACCACGGATGCGCTGGCCGGCTCTTCCCGCTCCAGGAAAAGCGATTCTTTGGGCATAACCACATGTACCCGGCAGCGTTCCACCTCGTTGAACCCACCGATCGTCCTGGCCAGTTCCCCTTGAAGCGCACGCTGGAAATTCACGTTTTGTACGAATTCGGTCATGCCGAGCTTGGTGTCGTCGAATATTTCAAAACCCACACCGCCTCCTCCAGGCATGCCCTGGGAGGCGAACTCCATGCGAAGTTCATAGACATTGTCTTCGGGCACAAACACCGACCCGCCGTTGTCTCCTATGCTGTATGGAATTTTGCGGTCCTTTAACTCGTTGACTATCTTGGAGGCATCCTCGGCGGCCAGGTTGGAGAAAAGCAGGCCCATCTCCTGCCTTCCCGTCCAGCTGAGCATTAATATGAAAGCCGCCACCGAAACACCCGCCAGCACCACAAGGCCTAATTTTCTTGCTGCGGGGAGCTTCTTGAATCCGTTAGCGAATTGAACCGGTATTTGTGCCAGGGATTTTTCCATGATCCATAATCCTTCACAGCTAGAACTGCATCCTCATGACTTCCTCGTATGCCTTTATCACCCTGTTTCTCACCTGTGCCATCAGTTCAAAAGCCACTCCGGCTTTCTCGACAGAAATCATAGTGTTGTGAATATCCTGGTTTTTCCCCGCAGCCAGGTCGAAAACCGCCTTGTCGGCTTCCTTTTTCAATCTGTCTACCTCGGAAAAGCCGTCCTTGATAAATTGGGAAAATGAACCTTCCGCCGTCTCCCGGGCTTCTTCGTTGCCGGAACCGGGGAAAGTGGTCTTGTGCATTGCCTCGTTTATCCCGAATGTTTCCATGTCTAGCGCCCTATCTCCAATGCCTTCAAAGCCATTTCCTTTGTGGTGGTCAATGCGGTTACATTTGCTTCATAGCTCCTTGCGGCGTTCAGCATTTCAACCATTTCCTCAACCATGTTCACATTCGGCATTTTCACGTATCCGTTTTGATCGGCGTCCGGATGATCCGGGTCGTATTTCGAAACCAGGGGGGATTGATCGATCGCTATGTCCATCACCTTGACCTCTGAGACGGATCGTTCCAGGGAGTCTCCGGCAGCCCTTTCAAGCATTTCCTGGAAAGGTTTTGCACCCATGATTGCCATTCGCCTGCGGTAAGGCCCGCCTTCCTCTGTCCATGTGGAATTAACGTTTGCGAGGTTGGTTGAAATGACGTTCATGCGTATACGCTGAGCCGTCAGTCCCGAAGAGCCTATTTTAAGTGCATCGAGAAGATTCATCCTTATTTTCCTCCACTTTGAATCGCTGAAAGAAGACCACGGAATTTCCGCGCTATCAACGTACTTGAGGCATTATACATTAAATTATTCTTAGCCAATCGGGACATTTCCTGGTCCATGTCTACTTCATCCAAGTATTTTTTACTTTTGAATTCATACAAAGGATCTTCCATCCAACCAAGATGTCCGGTATAGGGCGCAAGCGGCCTGTTTATATGCCTGTCATCGGTGGCCGCCAATTTCCCCCCGTCTTCAGCGGACAGGGCCAGGTCCATTTCTTCCGCGAAATTAATGCGCACGGGCCTGTAATCCGCACTGTTCATATTGGCGATGTTGGAAGAAACGGCATTGTGAATACGTGACCTCAAATCAAGGCTTTTTTCGAGAGGCACGAAACTGCCGCCGAACAATCCTCCTGTTTTCATAACCACACCTCGAAATCTTTTATGTCTGATATACCTTGAGCAAAGGCCGTACCAAAAACGGACGGAAATTTCTTTCCACATTTATACACATAATTACAACGTGTTAGTCTCAGCACACATGTAAACTGGAATATTGTTCGCAGCCTTAGTGGGAAATATTTTCCGTGCCTGCAGCGGTAATCTTCCCGGTAGGGCAGAGAGAAAGGGGGATTCTCCGCCATACATCAAACTGCATCTACAAATTCACAGCCATCCCGATATTCCTTGAGTTTATTGCGTAGTGTGCGAATGCTTATATCCAGAATCTTCGCGGCGTGTGTCCTGTTGCCGTCGACGGTTCGGAGCGTTTCAAGAATCAACTTTTTCTCCATCTCCCTCACAGACATCCCGACGGTAACTTCTCCCGCGGGTTTGTCCGCCTCCTCCGATGCGCCTTCGATCGCGAGATGCTCAGCCCCTATGACTGTCCCCCTGCACATCAATACAGCCCTCGCAATCGTGTTTTCCAGCTCCCTCACATTTCCGGGCCACGAGTGAGACGCCAGCACATCGAAAATTTCCCCGGCCAGTTTCGTGCCTGTTTTTTGAAAGCGCTCGCTGTATTTTTCGTGAAAATAGCGGGCCAGTTTCTCCAGATCGCGCCTTCGCTCCCGAAGCGGAGGTATCCTCAAGGGAATCATGTTTATCCGGTAATAGAGGTCCCCCCTGAATTCCCCTCTTTCGACAGCAAGCCTGAGGTCTTTGTTGCTAACCGCTATCACGCGGGCGTCCACGGGCACTGGTTTCCCTCCGCCAACCCTGTCTATCTCGCCTTCCTGGAGGGCCCGCAAAAGCTTGGCCTGAAGACAAAGAGGCATTTCACTTATCTCGTCAAGAACAAGTGTTCCGCGGTCGGCCATCTCGAACTTTCCGCTTTTCCTGGAACCAGCTCCTGTGAAAGCCCCCTTTTCGTGTCCGAACAGTTCGCTTTCGGCCAGGTTTTCCGGTAAGGCCGCGCAATTTACAGCCACGTAAGCACTGGAACTACGCCGGCTCCTGTTGTGAATATAGGAAGCAAGCAGCTCCTTTCCCGTACCGCTTTCCCCAAGTATCAACACCGGAGCGTCACTTTCCGCGACACATTCCGCCGTCCCGAGAAGTTCCTTCATCACCGGGTCAACAGTGATGATCTCCTTTCCCCCTCCGTTTGCCTTAGTGCCTTTTCCCCCATTGGTTTTAACGGCCTTTTTTATGGTTTCATCCAGCACGCCCGGTTCAACCGGCTTGATCAGGTAATCGCAGGCACCTGCCCTTATGGCTTCCACCGCCCCTGAAATCGTCCCCGTGGAAGTCATCATCACCACGGGGACTTCAGGTCGCAGTTTTTTGACACCCCCCAGAATCTCGAGTCCGCTCATCCGCGGCAGCGTCATCTCCGACAGAACCAAGCCGTAATCCCCGCCCTTGAACTTCGCCAGGGCCTCGGGGCCGCTTTGAGCGGTGTCAAACATGTAGCCGTTGCGGTTCAATGCCCGGCCCAGGCCTGATTCCGGCGATGAGTCGTTGTCGATTACAAGGATTGACTTTGAATTCATAAGATATTCTCCATCTAGAACTTCGGAGCAGCGGTCCCGAAAAAGACCGCAAATCTCCCTGCTTCCTTCATTCCTGTCATTCGGTTAATTGAAAAGGCAATAAGCATGCCAGACAGAAAATTAGCGTAGAGCGCCTTCTGAGCAAAACGGCAGTATCTCTCGCCCGTTCGCTGCGCTCACTAGAGCCGCAGAGAACGCAGAGAACCGC
>CAYXDR010000168.1:0-7012 GCA_964463515.1 uncultured Desulfobacteraceae bacterium
TTTTCCCCTGAATCTTTCAGCATCCTTTACCAGCGGTCCCTCTACCAGTCTCTTAGAACCCTGATCGTGCAGACGGTGAAGCTGCTCAAGAACCGTGCCCCGGCTTCTCTTGCCGAAGCCGCGGCGGAGGTGGTCGGCTCAGAGAAAAAGCTGCTGCAGGTGGCGCGGCGCATCGTCGGCCCCAAAATTGATGCAGTGAGGATACGCTGTCACGGGGATTATCACCTGGGGCAGCTGCTTTACACCGGTAAGGATTTTGTTGTTATCGATTTTGAAGGGGAACCGGCAAGGCCAATCAGTGAAAGGCGCATAAAGCGCTCGCCCTTGAGAGATGTGGCCGGCATGCTCCGGTCTTTTGATTACGCAGCTCATGCAGCACTTTTTAACTGGAGGGACCGGGGTCTGGTCTCTGACGGAGACCACGCCTACCTGCAATCGTGGGCACGTTACTGGAGCAAGAGCGCGGGAAAGGCCTTTCTGTGCGGTTACATGTCTGTGGCGGAGGGCACCGCGCTTCTGCCCTCCCACAAGGACAGGCTCAAGGACCTGCTGGCTTTTTATGTTCTTGACAAGACAATTTACGAGCTGGGCTACGAGTTGAACAACCGGCCGGATTGGGTGGCAATACCTATAACGGCTGTAATTGAAATGATCAGGGAAGCCTGAAAGGATTGTTTAGAATGAAAAAGGTAACTGGACAAAACAGCGGACCGGCCGTCGGAAATACCGGTGAAAAGTTGTTGTTGACCGATCATGACGCCTACCTGTTCAACGAAGGATCGCATTTCAGGCTTTATGAAAAGCTGGGTGCCCATCCGGTTGGCCAGGAAGGTGAGCCGGGCGTGTGCTTCGCAGTGTGGGCTCCCAACGCCGAAGAAGTTTCGGTTATGGGTTCGTTCAACGGCTGGAGCAAAGACAGGGATCTCCTGCATCCCAAGGGAGAATCAGGAATATGGGAAGCTTACGTTCCAGATGCTGCGAAAGGGGACTGCTACAAATTTCACATCCGCAGCCGTCATCAGGGCTACAGCGTGGACAAGGCGGATCCGTTCGCTTTTTACACCGAAAAGCCGCCCCTTACCGGGTCGGTGATCTGGGACCTGGAATACCGGTGGGAAGATTCCGAATGGATGTCGCAGGGGACAGGTAGATTCGCTACGGACAAGGCCGTGGCCATATACGAAGTGCATGCAGGTTCGTGGCTGCGGCAGGAGGAAGACAACCGGCCGTTCAGTTACCGGGAACTGGCCGAAACCTTGCCTGATTATGTCGCAGAACTGGGGTTTACCCATGTCGAGTTTCTGCCTGTCATGGAGCATCCCTTTTACGGATCGTGGGGCTACCAGTGCCTGGGATATTTCGCGCCCACAAGCAGGTACGGAACGCCCCAGGATTTCATGTACCTGGTGGACCGTCTTCATCAGCGCGGCATCGGAGTGATTCTTGACTGGGTTCCTTCTCATTTTCCCACAGACAGCCATGGACTCGGGTATTTTGACGGCACACATCTCTATGAACATTCAGACCCCAGGCAGGGGATTCATCCTGACTGGGACAGTTTCATCTTCAACTATGGCCGAAACGAGGTGCGTAGTTTTTTGATGAGCAGCGCATTTTTCTGGCTTCATGAATTCCATGCCGACGGTCTCAGGGTTGATGCCGTGGCTTCCATGCTTTACCTCGACTATTCGCGCAAGAAGGGTGAATGGATACCCAACCGTTTCGGGGGAAATGAAAACCTGGAGGCGATTGATTTCATCCGGCGCTTCAACAGGGAAATTTACGGAGCTTTTCCAGGGGTTCAGAGCATCGCAGAGGAAAGCACCTCGTGGCCTATGGTATCGAGACCCACATATATCGGTGGCCTGGGCTTCGGAATGAAATGGGACATGGGATGGATGCACGACACCCTGTCATATATGTCCCAGGACCCGATCCACAGGGCATATCATCACGACAAGCTAACGTTCCGTATGCTCTACGCGTTTCACGAGAATTTCGTGCTTTCTCTCTCGCACGACGAAGTGGTTCACGGCAAAGGGTCATTGCTTCGGAAAATGCCCGGCGATGATTGGCAAAAGTTTGCCAATCTCAGGGTTCTTTTCGGCTGGATGTACGCTCAACCGGGTAAAAAGCTGGTATTTATGGGAGGGGAATTCGGCCAGTGGAACGAATGGTACCACGAAAAAGGTCTTGACTGGGATTTGATTGAATATCCCAAACACCAGGGGCTCAAACGGTGGGTAAGTGATTTGAACCGAATGTACAGGGACAAGCCGGCTCTGCACCGCGGGGACTTTGATCCCGCGGGGTTTTCCTGGATCGACTGTAATGATTCCGCACAAAGTGTAATGAGCCTGATGAGAAAAGACCCGGCAGGTGACGGCTGTGTTCTGGCTGTACTGAATTTTACTCCGGTCCCCAGGCATAATTACCGGCTGGGCTGTCCATCGGGGGGATTCTGGAGGGAGGTGCTGAACGGCGACGCTTCCGAGTACGGCGGAAGCGGGCAGGGCAACACAGGGGGTGTCGAAGCTTCACCGGTTCCGTTTCACGGTTTGTCCCACTCGCTGTCTTTGACGGTGCCGCCCCTGGCAGTAGTGTTTCTCGAGCAGGAGGGTTAAGCATTTACATTTACGGTATTTTCCAGCCTAAAGGCTTATTCCGGGCCGGGCTGTTTTTCAAGATCAAAGTTCAAGGAGAAGAAGATGGCCAGGGTTTTTCAATTTATGTCAAGTGCTTCGCTCGAGATGTTGACCGGGCGGACCGCGGCCAATGTAGAAGAGCTGGAGGAAATAATAACAACCTGTTCGGAGTCCTCGATTTTTTATCACACCTTTTCGGCTCTGCTTAAAATGCGGGAGGCGCAGGCACCTTATAACAGTGATTTTTCTGCATGGGTTGCCGAAAACCTGCATGCTCCCGCCCTTGCCGAGAAACTGACGGCAGTGGATTTTTCCGAATACCGGACCGTAGAGGGCCTTCGCAAGCGGCTCCTGGAAATAATACGAACCTACCGGGAACAGTGGTCCGGGGCTTCGCGGGCATCCTGCTCCGAGCCTTTTTATCTTCACGACGTCCGGCGGTTTGTTTACCTGACCGACAAGTTCGCCTATGATCTTGCCTCCTTCAGGGAACTCCTCCCCAGTATCAGTATTTACTCTCTTTATTTTCATTTTATTGAATCGCGCCTTTCCGCCAATTTGGACTGCAATGATTTCTCCACATGGATCGATGAAACCGTTGGTCTTTCCGAACTTGCCAGGCGCATCCGGAAAATTGATATCAGTGTATATACGATAGAGGGGCTCAGGCAGAGGATTATAGATGTGGTTGACGAGTACCTGGAAAAAATGCCTGAGACAGCGGGCCGGAATGGAGGAAAAGCCTGATGAACGAAGCCCAGTTAATGGATTACCGTGAAGTAGTGGGGCCGGATATCGTTGAAGAATTGATGATCCTGGCGGCACACGTCGGCGATAGGTCAATAAAGATGGTAAATTCTACCAAGGTTGGGGGCGGCGTCGCTGAAATGCTGCACCGTACAGTCCCTTTACTGAATGAACTCGGTATTACGACCACTTGGGATGTAATTGAAGGGGATGAACCCTTTTTCGAGATAACAAAGGCGTTTCACAATGCACTCCAGGGCAAGGAAGGCGAATTCACCGATGAGCAGTTCGAAACTTATTTTGAATATAACAGGGCCAACTTCGAACGCTTGAGCTTCGATGAAGACCTGATCGTAATTCACGACCCTCAACCTGCAGCAATGATAAGCTTTATGAAGAAAAGAAGAAACAATTGGGTATGGCGATGTCATATAGATATGTCAAGACCAAATCCCAGCCTATGGCGTTTTATCAGGCCCTATGTAGAGATGTACGATGCCGCCATATTTTCCTCCGCGCTGTTTTCGCCCGTGCTTGCCATTCCCCAGTACCGGTTTTTCCCCGCTATAGACCCCTTGGCTGATAAGAACAGAGACCTTGATGAGGGCTATATAGCCTCGGTTTTTGAAAAATACGGCATTCCCAGAGATAAACCGGTGGTTACCCAGGTCTCGCGCTACGATCCATGGAAAGACCCCGTGGGCGTAGTCAGGGCATTTAAGATGGCGCGGTCCTACACGGACTGCCGTTTGCTTCTGGTCGGCGACAAGGCGGCCGATGATCCGGAATCCGACACGATCCTTGAGATGGTAAGGAAAGAGGCGGCCGATGATCCGGACATCCATATCCTGATATTCAGCCCTTCGATACCCACCGAAATTAACGCGTTCCAGCGCGGATCGGATATAGTGCTTCAAAAATCCTTGCGGGAAGGTTTCGCCTTGACGGTTTCAGAGGCCTTGTGGAAAAAGAGGGCCGTGGTAGGAGGGGCGGTAGGTGGCATCCCGGTGCAGATCATAAACGGCCATACCGGCTTGCTGGTACATTCCGTCGAAGGAGCGAGCCTGGCGATACGAACCCTTCTGGGACGCCCTGCTTATGCCCAGGAACTGGCCTATAACGGTCGACAGCGGGTAAAAGACGAATTTTTGATAACGAAAAATTTGAAAAGATACCTCCTTCTCTGCCTTGCCCTTGACCGTAAAGGACCCGATACCACCCTTTTGGAGTAACTGGAAATGGAATTACTTAATCCCGATTTCGATTTGGAATCCTTTTTTGGAAAATTATACGACTGTCCGGAAAATGCGCTTTTACTGGACTACGACGGGACTCTTGCGCCCTTCAATGAAGACCCGGGAAAGGCCTTGCCCTACGAAAAGGTGCCTCGGATGCTGGAGGATTTGATGGATGTCCCGGGGCTGAGACTGGTGATCGTTACCGGGCGGTGGATCAAGAGCCTTCAACCACTGCTTCGATTGCGGAAACAACCTGAAATATGGGGTTCCCACGGCCTCGAACGATTGAGGCCTGACGGCTCCTATGATATTGCGACCGTGGGGGAGGAAGCTTTGGAAGGCCTTGTGGCGGCCGACGAGTGGGTCGATTCGGTGGGGCTGAGAGGCCGCGTGGAACGTAAACCCGGTTCCGTGGCGATCCACTGGAGGGGTGTGGATGAAACAGAGCGGCGCCGAATGGTAGAAACCGTTCGTCCCAAATGGGAATTAATGGGCGAAGCATGGAACCTCGAAGTCAAGGAATTCGACGGAGGGCTCGAATTAAGGGTTCCGGGTCGAGACAAGGGAGATGTGGTCAATACCGTCTGCCATGAGATCGGTAGCCGGGCGCAAGTTGCCTACTTAGGCGATGATTTCACAGATGAGGATGCTTTCAACGCAGTCCAGGGAAGAGGGCTCGGTGTTCTGGTTCGGGAAAATTTCAGGCCCACGTCGGCTGATATGTGGTTGAAGCCTCCCGCGGAACTGCTAGGTTTCTTGGAGCGCTGGATACCTGGGCCGTGATGTTCCTTGCTGGAAAAGCGGTCGGTCCTTTGCCGTTGGCTGTGAAATCAGCAGGTGTTTGTTTCTTTGTTTTTCAGGCCGTCAAGGTTGACGGCTTCCTAAAAAGTGCAATGCTCGGCTTGTCGGCGTCGGGGTCGGAATCGGCATCGGGGTCGAAAAGAGCGTTGAGCAACTTCCGATACCGATGCCGATAGCGACCCCGACCCCGAAGGATATCGTTATTCTGACTTTTTACGAGCTCATCAAGGCTTACGTGTCGGTGTCAAGGATCAGGAGAATGAAATGAGTGATTTGGTGATAGTTTCCAACAGAGGACCTTTCAGTTTCACCGATAACCTTCTGAAAGATGCAGAAAATATATTGGAATCAGGTGATACGTCCGCCAGGCCCGTATTTGGTGAAGGCGGTCTTGTGCGCGCCATGGCCGGAGTTCTCAGGGGAGGGGATTGGACTCCCACCTGGATTGGGGCCTCCATGGGAAACCGGGACATAGACGTGGCCAGGGGCTATTACACGGAACTGTTTGACAAGATGGAAAGTACCGGACTGGCCCCTGATTCGTTTCCCTACATAAGGATCGAGCCGGACAGCAGGATGCATTTTCTTTATGGCGATTATGATTTCTTCATGCGTTTCGTGTTTTTCGACACCCGGCATATGCACAGCTATTACAGCAAGTTTGCAAACGGGTTTCTCTGGCCCCTGCTGCATCTTACAAGATCTCCCGCCTTCTACAAACAGTGCCGTACGTTTCCGAGACCCTGTTTTGAAAAAAACGATTTTGTGCAGTACACCAGCAGTAATGTGACTTTCGCCAATGTTGTCGTTGACGAAATCCGGAAAAGCACGGAACTCATGAAGGAAGGCGACAACATTGTAGTGTGGAACCAGGACTATCACCTGATGGAGATCGCTGAAGTGTTCAAGGCACTTCTGAGGGAGGAGGGGTTTTCTAGGGACAAAACCGAGCGTATTCATATCGGGCATTTTCTTCACACGCCTTTTTTCAATATTCACGATATTCAGGGCCTGATTCGTGAAGACAAGCGTATGAGGGTCAAAGAACAGGTCTTCGAGCCCTTCGGAGAAACAATAGAGAGCGCTCTACAGCGGTTGACGTGGGGTATGCTGAGCAACGATTTCATCGGCTTTCACACGAAGGAATACTGCGACAATTACCTCCAGGCGCTCCAGGAATGGTTCCCCGTCGACATTCGGATGAGGGACCGGTATTACGAAATCAGGCACAGGGAACAAGTTACAATGGTGGGTTCCTTCCCGATAGGTCTTGATGTGGACGGAATTCTCTGTGAAGTAGTGCCCGGCTCCCTACTGGACTACACTTTCGACGGCAGGGGATTGAAAGACTGCATCCGGATGGACAGAGGCGAGGGGAAAATTGTTTTCGGCGGGCTGGAGCGGTGCGACTACACCAAAGGATTAATCGAAAGGCTCGGGATTTTCGCCCATGCATACAAGGCACTCAAGAGCAGGGGCATGGGCGCGCGTCTCTACCAGATAAGCGCCCCCAGCCGTTCGGACAACCCCGATTATCAATACCTGAACCAGGCTCTCGCCGATGAAGTGGACAAGATCAAC
>CAYXDR010000169.1:0-6972 GCA_964463515.1 uncultured Desulfobacteraceae bacterium
TCGTCTACAGTGTCATAGTCGAAACGGAAATGTTCCACTGCAGGATGAGCAAGTGACGTCACCGCTCCTGCCTTTTTTAATAATGCCAATCCTTCGAGTATAGGCATATCCCCCGAAGGCGGAGGAAGGCAGCGGTTGAGGACGCCTTGGCGCTCCGAGGCCATAAGATGTGCCTGATGGGGCTCGATACCCGAAGCGATGTAAAGGGATTCAAGCTCTTCAATTCTCTTGCGGTCTCCGCGAAGAATATAGTTGGTTATGTGAGCCTGGGTAGATCCAGGAGCCAGTTCTTTCCAGTGATCTATAAGATCCTGGTAGGTCATTGGAATCGGGTGACGGATTACATCGTCGTGTTTTCCTTCAGCACTGAAGATTCGATCTGCTTTTTCCGCGGCGGAGCAATGAACGTTTTGAATGATTTCATCGAGTGAACTATGGTGTTGGGCGATTCCGTCCAGATTCATATTCCAGGCACAGCGGACTCTTTCGTCTAAATCCCGTTTACCCCGCCTGACGGTACGTTCCGTGCAATACCTGCCAAGGACTTTGTTTATTTCTGCGAGAGCCTCCGTTTGGTTTTCATGGGTTATCCATGGAAAATATCCCAACAGATGCACGGTCATGGATGATTTTGGTTCGACGAGGCTCAGTTCAATCCCGGGAATAAATTGCTTGGCCGGGAAGGCTTCCTTTTTTTCCATATGCTGTTTTGCTCTGAACATAGGCTCGATGCCGGAAAGAGTATCGTGATCGGTTAAGGCGAAAGAAACCAGGTCAGGTTCTGAATAAATTTTTTCGGCCAGCCGGCGGGTGTTCAGCTGCCCGTCGGAAAAAATGGAATGAATGTGCAAGTTGGCGAATTCCATAGAATATATCTCCATGCGATCAATCATAAAGCTACAGCATTTAGAAACTAGTGAAATGGAATTCAATTGTCAATCAGGGCCTTGCTCCTAAATCCATCGATTTATCCATGAGAGACACCAAGTGTGTACTTGGTGGAACCCCCTGGCAGGGAATATGTATTTAGGCTATTATTTATACAAATACTTTTCAATTTGCAAAACGAGAGGATGAACAATGATCGGTGAGATGGGGGGGGATTTTCTACAGTGGCTGCGGGGTTTTTTCTATGTTGCAAAGCGAGGCAGCGTCACCTCGGCAGCGAAGGAAATGGGCCGGAACCAGCCCACCATAAGCCACCAGATAAAATGTCTGGAGAATGAACTGGGCGTCACCTTGTTCGACCGCTCCGGGGGGCGGATGGAATTGACGGTGGAAGGGAGAAAGCTGCTCGACAAAACCATTTCCCTTTTTGAAATCGTCATGGAAATGAAAGAGGAATTGAGTGCTGATTGTCTTGAAATGGAGGGGGGCATTTCTATCTGCACAACGCATGCGGTCGTACATTATTTTCTGCCGGGACCTATAGGTAAATTCAAGGTCGACCATCCGAATGTCAACTTTCATATCGAAGGCGGAGGCGTGGATATGATTGTGAAAATGGTCGAGGCTGCAGAGGTGGATTTCGGCATTGCTTCTATCTGTTCGGTACCTGAGACTTTAACGTATTGGGAATTATTCAAAACCAGGTTAAAGCTCATTGCACCGAAAAATAATGACTTTTTTGGGTCGACGTCTCCTTCACTTGAGGAAATCGCAAGTGCCCCGTTTATAAGTTTTCCGCGTTCGAGCACGATAACTCCGTTGGTGGAAGGTAAGTTCGCCGAACGGGGACTCGCGCTGAATGAAACTTTCATTTTGAACAATTACGAAACGGTCAAGAAATTTGTGGCCATGGGTGCCGGAATTGCTATCCTCGATGATTATGCCGTAAACGAGGGAAATGAACACCAAATCGAAATTCACGACCTCGGAGATTTTTTTCCAGTCCGTGAATATGGTGTCTTGCTCCGGAAACGAAAATATTTGCCTCCGTGCGCGAAGGCGTTTCTTGAGACCCTGAAATTTTTCTCGTCAAACTCTTTCGGAGCTTGATAGTCCATCGAAAATGTCGATGGGAAACTTAAAACAATCAATTTGACGAATCACAAGAACATTACTAGTGTATATCTTAAATGCGGAACCCGGGACGCCAAATTGCATTCTTAAACGGCGTGGACCTGGCCCTTTCCAAGGATGATTTAAATGACTGGAATATACAAGGAGGATCCCGATGAATGACTTAACGGATCATGAAAAATCTCTGCTGGAGGTGATTACGCCTCAGCACCAGGAGTTGATGTATAAACTTTCACCCGCTGAACGTCGCAGCCTGGCGCAGCACGTAACGGTTGAAAACATAAAAAAAATAGAATCATGGATCGGAACGGATAAAGAAATCGAAAATATGCTGTTCTGGGACAAAGGCGGCAAATACGATGATCCCGAATGGCAGGCGTTGAAACCGTTCGATTCCACTACGGCGGACCTTTATGAAGAGGCAAAAACCCATTATGCCGAACTTAGAAAAGAAGCGGTGGAAAGTCAGCGTCGGTCCGATCTAACGTTGTACAGTCAGTTTAACAGTGGCCTGCTTTATACCGGGCTTGCGGGTGCGGTCCGATGCAACGAAAAGGGTGAGGAAGATCCGAAGGGTGGGTTTTTCAAGGGAATCGAGTTTCGAGCCATCGGAAGTGTCGAGGAATATGTCAATCCGATAACCTTGTATCCGCTTGGTACCGACGAAATAGAGATTCATTTCGGAGCCAGAAAAAACGACAAGGCCGAAGGAATCTGGGTTTTCACCGCGGACTCGCATAGTCTACTGCAGCTCGTAATGCTCCATAATAAAGTGTTACCCAAGAAGGGTTTCGAAACCCGGGTAGAAACTCCTGACGGCAAAGTTTTGACTTTCGACGAGCGGGAGATTCGGAGGTCCGCCATGGCGGAAGGCGATGTGGAACGAATTTCGTTCGGGTCCGAGCTCAAGCTTTTCGCGTCCCAAAAGGTCGCTAACGTTGCAGAGGCACTTGAAGCGTCCGATACGCTTTCCCGGCGGTTTTATGAAAGATTTGGACTCGAAACAGAGAGTTATAAAATTGGGAAAAAGTATGGAAATTTCTTCATAATGAGAGATGAAAATTTTCATAGATTTCTCCCGGAGACGCCGATGGACGACGACGGCCTCGTGTTGTTGACCGCCACCCTGGTATGCAGGCGCTGTCGGCGTGAGCTCAACGAATTCAGGGATCTAGCTAAATATTATCCTCATATTAAAGCGGTTCTCGTAAATCTCAGTTCCCCTCAATTCAGCTTTTACGATCGGGTTTTCGCGGATATGGGCGGAGGCGACGCAAACGAGTTCAGGAAAAACGCGGCTGGAGTGACCCCTTTTATTATCATATATTCTCCCAATGAAAACGGGATTCTTACTCTTGCTGAATACATAGCAACCGGCAAGTCGGACAACACGCCTTCCGTAATCGAAGCCATGCCGATTATGGATAAATATTTCAAGGCGGAGGATCTGCCCGCAAAGCAATGTTCTGCATAGGACGAAAAGCACGGAGGTGATTGTATCAATGGTTGATGGCCTCGTAATGAGTACCATCCCCGACTTAACGGCGTCGGGGTCGGAATCGGTATCGGGGTCGAAAAGAGTGCTGATCAACTTCCGATACCGTCAAGAATGACGAGGTCGTAAAAAGTCAAAATATCCCCTCTATCGTCACCTCCCGACACAATTTTGTGTCGGGGGGTCCAGTGCTTCCAACTACTTATGGATTCCGGCCTACGCCGGAATGACGACTTGGGGACTTTTTACGAGACCATCACGAATAGCCCTGTTATTTTCGTGTCTTTCCGAGGAACTAAAACAGCCGGAAAATAAATTTGACTGGTTTTTTGTTTTGACTATAATTTTGGGAGCTTAACGTATTCGTTTCGTTTGCTTTTCAGGCCGAATTCGAGACGCGCCTGTTTTGAAAGAAAGGAGGTTTTATCCGATGGAAGTCAAAGAAGCTGCAGCATGTGGTATTTCACTCCGCGAATTTGTTGCGGAGTTTGATGATTCGGAGCTGGCCGACATGTTCAGAGTATTTCGATACGTGTCGACAGGCGAAGGTTTTTACGAAGAGGATTTCGTAGAGGACCTGAAATCCCAGATGGTTTACATAGTAGGGCCTTCAGTAGAGGAAGAAGCAGAGGAAATCGAAGAAAGTACTATGAAGTGGGAGGACACCGGCTCTGAATTCGTATTTCATTTCAACGAACCGGAAGCAGCCCATCTTTATAAGATTCTCAGTTCAGTGGAAAGCCCCGGTGAAGGTGTTGATAAAGAGCTTGTAGACCGTTTGATGGATGAAATGATGGAAATGGCGCCTAGCGTGCTGGGTAATTTACCTGTCATCAACCGGTGACCCCTGACGCCGGCAAGGAGGATATCTATGAACGTAGTGGTAATCGTCAATGACAGCCTGCGCTGGGATTACTTAGGCTGTTACGGAAATGACTGGATTAAAACGCCCAACATCGATAAATTGGCTTCGGAAGGAGCTTTGTTTGAAAATTTCTATTCAGAAGGCCTTCCCACGGTTCCTACCAGGACCACCTTTTTCACCGGCCGGTATACTTTTCCTTTCCGCGGGTGGCAGAGACTGGAGCCCACGGATGTACTGCTGGCTGAAATACTCTGGAACCAGGGCTACACTTCAGCCCTGATTACCGATGTATACCACCTGCACAAACCTTCAATGGCTTTCGAACGCGGGTTCGATCATGTGAACTTTGTCCGGGGCCATGAAGGGGATCCTTGGATAATCGATCAGAACATCAATGTCGATGCAGAGTTGGAAAAATATTACAAGGGAGACGGCAAGGACAAGGCTGTAAAGGCCCAGTTGGCTCAGTACCTCCGGAACATCCACTGGTGGAAAGGTGAAGAGGACACATTTGTAGCCAGGTGTGTCAATGAGAGCATAAACTGGCTGGACGGGCAGCCGGTGAAAGACAACCTTTTTCTCTGGCTGGACTGCTTCGATCCCCATGAACCCTGGGATCCGCCTGCTCCATACAACCGTATGTATACCGACCCGGACTATACCGGTAAGGACATTATTCATCCCATACCAGGCCGTACGGAAGGATATCTTACACCGGAGGAGTTGAATCACATATCAAAGCTGTATGCCGGAAAGGTCACATTGTGCGATACTTGGGTGGGAAAGTTTCTTGACACCCTCAAAGACATGGGGATGTATGACAACACCCTGATCATATTCACCACCGATCACGGGGAGCCTTTCGCCGAGCACGGAATCATAAAGAAAGCCGAGCCTTATCTTTATGAGGAGCTGGTGCATATCCCTCTGATCATAAAGCATCCGGAAGGAATCGGGGCAGGGAAGAGGTTCGATGCGCTGGTTGAAACCACGGAAGTATTCCCGACAATTCTTGATTTTCTCAAGGTACGTATGCCGCCGAGAATTCACGGCCAGAGCCTGCTGCCGATGATGGCGGGGGAGCAGGAATCCATAAGGGATTATGCCTATATGGGCTACTTTAAGCGTTCCTGGAGGATCAACGATAAAGAGTGGTGTTTCCACATGAATCTGGATAAGGGCAGGGGGAACGAATTGTACAACCTGAAACAGGATCCGGGTGAAACAAAGAATTTGCTGGAAGAAAACCCGACCAAGGCAATGGAGCTTGAGCTTGAGCTGCGCAGATTTACGGCCGGCCTGCGGTAAAGCCTCCGGCTGCATTTTGTAATGTTTCCCGGTTAAGTTTCATGGCACCGTATAGCGACTGCGGTCCGTTATGCCAAGCGATAAATCACTTTTTACGAAAATCCAGTCGTCTCCCGCACAGGAGATGGCTGGATTAATCTGCTGTGCGAGCCCATGCAGAAGGCTTCATTGGCGACCGTGTCTTCCAAGTCCTTAATCGGGGGTTTCAGGATGTGGCTGGTCGGTGCACTGCCTGAAGCGATGAAGATCCGGTTACCTTCCATGTATACCGGCAGTTTGTTTTGAGCCGCCGCCGGAGAGCTGACTTTGTCCTTCAATGGATCCTCCTTGATTCCCTATCGGGAATAACAAATGTTTATACGGTCGTCGTCCATTGTTTTATTCCCGTTCGGGAATAACCAGATAGTTTGATCTCTTTACGGGTATTAATATTCCCGGTCGGGAATAAAGGCGCCTTTCGCCAAGGAAAAAACCATTTTTATACCCGGAAAAACCACCACGCCCCCGCATGGAGGGCGACCCATACCTCCAATAACGGACATGGACGGCTCCAGCGAGGCCATCCGGGCCGAACCGCCTTTAAACGGCGGCGCATTTCCTCGTCCAAAAACCTTATGTTGTTCCGATTTTCACTTCACTCCGCACGCTGATTGTATCACTGGACCACCTCTTGTGGCCATGGAGACCTTTTCCCATGCAGCATCATTTGCCGACATTTTATTCAGAGGCATGATGTTCTTTTTCTTTTTCGATTCTTTCCCGAAGCCAAATAGCCATTAGCTGCGTGTGAGGAACGCCCTTTTTGCGGGCGAGCCGCTTGATCATCGAGAGATCAAAGGGATCCATTCGGAGGGACACCGGCTGACGGGCAGGACGTTGAACCTTAAACGGCTCTGCATCGTTGAGCAATTCCTGAATCTGCTCAGGATTCTCGTGTGAAATCTCCGCATTCCATAGTGCGACTTCATTTTTGAGATCTTTTCTTGTCTTTTGTAGAAGTCTACTCATCCTTTTACCCTTTTAAAGTAAGATGAGTTCGTAAAAACTCACAAAGGAGACGGATATGTAAAAAGCTCTCCCGCTAGCGGGACGAATCCTGAGGAGTGAGGCATACTTACAGTACGCTGCAGCGACGAAGGATGAAGCGTAACGCAGCAGTTGGACTTTTTACGACGCCGTCAATTATCAATCTACGGCCCCTAACTCCCCCTTGGTCGTAATCTGCATAACGCGAAAATCACCGGTTTATCCGGTGCATTTTCTGGTTGGCATTAAATGTGAC
>CAYXDR010000170.1:0-6972 GCA_964463515.1 uncultured Desulfobacteraceae bacterium
CGGCGGTCAAATTCATCTTATGCCGCACGGATTTCGGCATTGAGATTGGTAATTGACATGTGAACCGCCTTTCTGCGTCTTTTGCGGGGACCTCCCCTTATGACCGGAAGTAGTATAGAAGGCCGTCGATCTTTTGACTTTTTACGGTTTCATCCGTCTTGAATGCGGCGTGATTCTACATTAATGTGCACAAATTGAAAATGAAAAATGAAGGGAGCGATTGCGATGAATGCAGGCAAAGAAAATAAGGAAAATGCAGGTGTTTTGGAAGACCTTAAGCTGTTCAGGCGAGGAAAGGTGAGGGATGTTTATGATTTTGAAGATAAGCTTTTGATGGTCACCAGCGACAGGATGTCTGCCTTTGATGTCGTGATGGACGATCCTATTCCCGACAAAGGGAAGATTTTGACCCAAATATCGATGTTCTGGTTCGAACGATTAAAAGGCATAATAGAAAATCATGTAATCACGGGTGATCCCGGGCAATACCCTGAGTCCTGCCGGAAATACGCCGGCGAGTTGGCCGGTCGGAGCATGCTTGTAAAGAAAACTGAACCACTTGCAGTGGAATGCATAGTCAGAGGGTATCTGTCTGGTTCAGGGTGGAAGGAATATCTTTCCCAGGGAAGCGTGTGCGGCATCGAGCTTCCCGCCGGGATGAAGGAATCCGAAAAACTCTCCGAGCCCATTTTCACTCCTTCGACCAAGGCCGAGGCAGGGCTCCACGACGAGAATATCAGCTTCGATAGGGCTGCAGAAATCGTGGGCAGGCCCACCGCGGAAAAGATCCGGGATTTGAGCCTGGAAATCTATTCTTACGGGAGGGATTTCGCCGCCGAAAAAGGAATCATCGTGGCCGACACTAAGTTCGAATTCGGTCTTTTGGACGGAGAACTGATCTTGATCGACGAAGTTCTGACCCCGGATTCTTCGAGGTTCTGGCCTATGGATTCCTATTCTCCGGGAGGCGCCCAGAGGAGTTTCGACAAGCAGGCTCTTCGCGATTACCTGACCGGAATAGGTTGGAACAAACAGCCTCCGCCGCCCCGTCTGCCGGAAAATGTCGTTAACGAGACCAGGGAAAAATACCTGGAAGCGCTGATCCGTTTGACGGGTCATGGACTTATGTCTTGAAAGAATTCTCTGTCCGCCCCACGGTCGGTCAGCCGTAAAGCGGCCGCGGGGCGGGCTTTTCCTCTTTTACCTCAAAACATCCCTCTGTCATCCTTGACAACATTTGTTCCGTGCTTAACATTTGACCTAAGTAATGGATACAAAAAAGACGGAAAATTAAGTTTTTGTAAAGGAGCGGGATATAGTGCTTAAATCCAATTCCGATATGAATATGGCAGCCGGCCCTGATGAGTCGGGGTCTCAAGGTTCCGGGGAAGCCCCTGGTGTTCAAGCTGGTGAATCGCTGGAAAACAAGACAGCACATAAGGAATTCAGGCTTGAAGAAATGACGCGGGAACAATTGATGGAGGAACTCAAGGCTGCCAGGGAAGAAGCGGAGCGCAATTTTGAAACCTACCTGCGGGTGGCTGCGGAACTGGAAAATATCAAAAAACGCAATTTGCGCGACCGGGAAGAGGCAAGGAAATTTTCCAACGAGGCCCTGATTAAGAACCTTCTGGCCGTGATAGATAACCTGGAGCAGGCTCTGGTACATTCGGAGGGGGACAGGGATACACTCGTATGCGTCACGGAAGGCGTTCAATTGACGTTGAAAGGATTGATGGATGTCCTGGCGAAAGAAGGTGTGGTCCAGATTCAATCCATAGGGAACAAGTTCGATCCTAATTTTCATGAAGCGGTATCAGAGATCGAGGACGAGTCTGCCGATCCGGGCACGATCGTTCATGAGCTGCAGCGCGGGTACTTGTTGAACGGGCGCTTAATCCGCCCCGCAAAGGTTGTGGTCAGCAGGAAACCGTCTTAAACGAAACGGGACCCTAAGGGTTCCCGACAATAAAAGTTGTGCGGGTTGCGCGGGAGCAGCCCGCTGTTCAAGGAGGCTAAAATATGGGGAAAATAATCGGGATAGACTTGGGAACTACCAATTCGTGTGTTGCTGTTATGGAAGGTGGAGACCCGGTGGTGATCGCCAATTCCGAAGGAAGCAGAACGACCCCGTCCATCGTTGCTTTCACTGAAAGCGGAGAGCGCTTGGTGGGGCAGACGGCGAAACGGCAGGCCGTCACCAATCCTGAGAACACCGTGTTCGGCGTAAAAAGGTTGATCGGAAGAAAATATTCATCCAACGAAGTTCAGAAAGACAGAGAGATCATGCCTTACAAGATCGAGGAGGCGTCCAACGGTGATGCAAGTGTCGGCATCCGCGGCAAGGAGTACAGTCCAGCGGAAATTTCCTCGATGATTCTTCAAAAAATGAGGCAGACGGCCGAAGATTATCTGGGTGAAAAAATAACCGAGGCAGTGATAACCGTGCCGGCCTATTTCAACGACAGCCAGCGCCAGGCGACTAAAGACGCCGGCCGGATAGCGGGACTCAAGGTCGAGAGGATTATCAACGAACCCACGGCGGCATCACTGGCATACGGACTGGACCGTAAGGGAGACAAGAAAATCGCGGTGTTCGATTTGGGCGGAGGTACATTCGACATTTCGATTTTGGAGATCGGAGATGGAGTATTCGAAGTCAAGGCCACGAACGGGGATACTCACCTGGGAGGCGAAGACTTTGACAACAGGATCGTCAATTATCTTGCAGATGAGTTCAAGAAGGACCAGGGCATTGATCTGCGCAACGATAAAATGGCACTCCAGCGGCTGAAAGAGGCATCTGAAAAAGCCAAGATAGAGCTGTCCGGTTCAATGGAAACGGATATAAACCTGCCCTTCATCACAGCAGATGCCAGCGGTCCCAAGCATATGAACATCAAGCTTAGCAGGGCCAAGATGGAATCTCTTGTCGACGATCTCGTAGATCGTGTCGAAGGACCCTGCAGGACCGCGCTCAGGGATGCCGGAGTCGGAAAATCGGATATTGACGATGTCATACTCGTAGGTGGAATGACCCGGATGCCCAGGGTGCAGGCCAAGGTAAAAGATATTTTCGGGCGTGATCCGAGCAAGGGCGTAAACCCCGATGAGGTTGTGGCGATCGGCGCAGCGATCCAGGGGGGCGTGCTGAAAGGCGATGTCAAGGATGTCCTGCTCCTGGACGTTACTCCTCTTTCGCTTGGAATCGAAACTCTGGGAGGTGTGTTCACCAAGCTTATAGAAAAGAACACAACGATCCCGACCAAGAAGAGCCAGATTTTTTCGACTGCCGCCGACAATCAGCCGGCCGTCGAAATCCATGTGCTCCAGGGCGAGCGTGAAATGGCTGCGGATAACAAGACCCTGGGCAGGTTTCAACTCGTGGGGATTCCTCCTGCGCCGAGAGGCCTGCCGCAGATCGAAGTGACATTCGATATCGATGCCAACGGCATCGTAAATGTTTCGGCCAAGGATATGGGCACAGGAAAGGAACAATCCATCAAAATCACGGCCTCGAGCGGGCTCAGTGAAGAAGAAATTCAATCCCTGGTCAAGGATGCGGAGATGCACGCCGAGGACGACAAGAGGAAGCGCGAATTGATCGATGCACGCAACATGGCGGACTCGATGGTTTATACCACTGAAAAGTCGATCAAGGAAGCCGGTGACAAGCTTGATACTTCCACCAAAGAGAATATCGAACAGGCGATCGAAAAAGTGCGCAAGGCGATGGAAGGTGATGACGCTGCAGAGATAAAGCGGTTGACAGACGAGTTGACCCAGGCGTCTCACAAGCTGGCTGAAGCAATGTATGCCAATGCAAGCAAGCAGCAGGAAGCCGGGGCTTCCGGCGGGGAGAGTGCATCCGAATCCGGTGAAGGATCTTCGGACGAGGATGTGGTTGACGCGGACTTCGAGGAAGTGAAGAAGTAATGAAATCGGCGTTCTTTATAAAGGTCTTTCCCGGGTTGATTCTCGGGGGGGGCCTTTTTTTTGTAGGCTGCGGTTTGCAACCGCCTGTTGAAGCTCCTTCTGCCATGAGCATCCAGGCCGAGGAAGACTATCGGATCGGCATGGATTATCTGAAGGAGGGCCTTCACGAAAGGGCCATCGAAGCTTTTTCGCGTTCAATAGAAAGGGATGCGGACGGTGAAACAGCGCCGGAGGCGATGCATCGCATCGCCGAGATCAGTCATATGAAGGGTGAAGACGGTGCGGCGCTTGACTGGCTGGAAAAAATTGAATCGAAGTTTCCAGAATATGGGCAGACCGCCGCTGTTCGGCTGCTTAAGGTGGAAGTGTTTGCTTCTCTCGGTGAAAGGGCCAGGGCCTTAGCCGAGGGGGAGAGCTGGGCTGAGGCCAACCGGGATCATGCTCTCTATCCGAAAATGTGTGATTTCCTGGGTGAGCTCAGCCTTCAAGAAGAAGACGGGGCCGCAGCATTTAGATGGTGGATCGAGGCCTATGAAGAAAGCGGAGAGAACTCGGCCTTGCGGACAAGCTCTCGAAAGAGGCTCGATGAACTTGTTGAAACGCTTGACGCCGGGCAACTCGCAAGCGTTGCCTATTTTTCCACGGGAACTCCTTTCGCTGCAAGGGTTTTTTATCGAATGTCCGAAAGTTATCTGTCCCGGGGGGAGATTGAAAAGGCCAGGGAAGCAGCCGACGCCTTGATCCGGGCTGCCGCCGACAGGGAATGGATCAGCAGAGGGGAAAAGATACTCGAAAAAGTGAGAAGGGAGCTTTCCGTAAAAAGCAGTGTAGTAGGTTGCATATTGCCCCAGAGCGGTCCGTTCGCTCTTTACGGGCGGGAATTGCTGAGAGGCATTCAATTGGGGCTTGCTATGGAGCCCGAAAGGCCTGGAAACGGCATCGAGGTGGTAATAGAAGACTCGGGCGGCGATCCCGGCAAGGCCGGGGACGTTTTTACACGGCTGGTTGAAAAAGAGAAGGTGGTCGGGGTGATAGGACCTCTTTCCAGCAATGTTGCAGAGGAAGTCGGAGAAAAGGCGGAGGTGCTTGAGGTCCCATTGATAGCCATAACCCAGAAGGAGAAGGTGCCGCGGATCGGGAAGCAGGTTTTCCGAAATTTCATATTCCCTTCGCAGGAGGTGGATCGACTACTCGACGGGGCTATGGGAGACCTTGATATCATGCGTTTTGCCGTGCTTTATCCGGAAAATGCATACGGGCGTTTACTTATGGAGCTTTTCCGGGAAGCGGTGTTCGAAAGAGGGGGTGAGGTGACGGATTCGGCGGTTTACGAGCCTGGGACCACGGATTTTACCGGGCCCATAAAAGAAATAATCGGGCTCGATTCTCCTCGCCCTTCCTCTGTGGAGCAGGATCTACGTGCGCAATGGCCTGCCGAGCGCGAAGAGATGGAGGCTTATCCGGATGAGCCCCAACCTGTTGTAGACTTCGATGCGGTTTTTATTCCCGACTCCCCGGAATCCGTGGCGATGCTGGCGCCTCAAATTTTGTATCACGATGTGTCCGGGCTGTGGCTTCTGGGAACGAGCGCGTGGCAGTCTCCGCAGCTTCTGGATCAGGCCTCGGATTATACCCAGGGGGCCATGTTCACGGCTGGATTTTTTGACGAATCCAGCCGGCCTGGTGTGGCTTCTTTCGTAGAAGCCTACCGTCGCAGGTACGGAGCTGCTCCCGGCATCCTGGCTGCGACCGGTTTCGATACCATAAGGTTATTGTCCCTGCTCCTTCATGAACGGGAGATAAGAACCAGAATCGACCTGCGGCTCGCTCTCGAAGATTGCCCGCCGTTCACGGGGGTAACCGGGGACATCTCATTCGATGGAACCGGGGAAGTGGAAAAGGAACCCTTTCTGCTGACCGTCCACGGGTCTGAGTTTATCGAATTCTAATCCTCTTTGTCCGGCTTGGCGGGTTTTGCGAAGCGCGCCACCATGATCCCCAGTTCATAAAGAGTCAAAAGCGGGACAGCCATCATGCACTGGGTTATTACATCTGGAGGCGTCAGGATGGCGCTGGCAATAAAAATCAGGAGGATTGCATACTTACGGTGCTTTTTCAAAAAAGCAGGGGTGACCAGCCCCAGCTTGGTTAGAAAAAAAATCACTACTGGCAGCTCGAATACCAGGCCGAAAGCTAGCAGTAATTTTATAGAGAAGGAAAAATATTGTTTGACCGAGGGCAGGGCTTTTACGTATTCACTTGAAAATCCTAGGAAAAACTTGAATCCAAAAGGAAAAACAATAAAGTAAGCAAACAGCGACCCGCCTACGAACAGAACCGTGGATATGGAGACGAAAGGAATCACCAGCCGTTTTTCGTTTCTGTAGAGTCCAGGGGCCACAAACATCCACATTTCATAGAAAACAACCGGGGACGCAACAAGCAGTCCGCTGACGAGGGAAATTTTCAAGTAGGTGAAAAACATCTCCGGAAGACTCGTGAAAATCAGGTGATCGCCTTCAGGCATAATGCTTGTGAGCGGGGAAGCAAGAATCAGAAAGAGCCTTTCAGAAAAGGCATAACACAGCGCAAAGCCGATTCCTACTGCGATGGCCGAAGCGACAAGCCTGCTTCTGAGTTCTTCAAGATGGCCGAGAAACGGCAGTTTCCTGTCATCGCCCATCGACCGTCTTCTCCGCTTGTTCTTCCGGTTCCAGAGCACCGGAGGTTTCTTCTGCCGCTGATTCATGGGGCGTTTCAGGCTGGGGGCTTCCGGAAGCTTCATCCGGCTTGGCAGTGACTTCCTTATCCTTCGTATTTGTTTCAGTGCCTATGCCGTAATAGTCTGTTCCACTCACGGCGTCGGTCAGCTCTTCTTTCATTTCCTTGATATCGTCATCCACGTTGATGCTTTCCTTGATGTCCTGGGCGGCGCGTTTGAATTCGGCCATTCCCTTGCCGAGAGCCTTGGCCATATCGGGCAGCTTTTTGGGCCCGATGACGATCAGAGCCACAGCCAATATAATCAAAAGTTCG
>CAYXDR010000171.1:0-4473 GCA_964463515.1 uncultured Desulfobacteraceae bacterium
AGACGCAGGTTTCCCTCCCTAGACTTGATCGCAGGCCCCCGGGAGGTGGGCCGTATAGCTTCTTTGATGGAGCGTGTCAAAACAGGAAAAGGATGCCTCGTTGCTACAGATCCGACCGGCGCGCCCCCTCCGGCCCCAAAGGACGGACATTATTTCAAGGGGAGAGTTGCTGGCTATGTTTCCATAATGGAAGGGTGCAATAATTTTTGCACATACTGCATAGTGCCTTACGTGCGTGGAAGGGAAATGTCCCGCTCACCCGGAGACATCCTCAGGGAAGTGACAAATCTTACCGAAGCGGATGTAAAGGACATCACACTACTGGGCCAGAACGTCAACAGCTATTGCTGGAAGGAAAACGACAGGAAATTATCTTTTCCCGACCTGCTTCAAGAGGTTTCCAGGGTGCCGGGCCTGCTGCGCCTGAGGTTCACCACCTCGCATCCCAAGGATTTGTCCTCTGCACTCATCGAGTGCTTTTCATCTTCTGAGGTGCTGTCTCCTCACATACATCTTCCGTTTCAAGCCGGGTCCAACAGGATTCTTCGGAGGATGGGAAGGGGATACACCCGCGAACATTACATGAGCCTTGTCCGGGAACTCCGCGGTGCCCGGCCTGATATCGCAGTGACAAGCGATGTAATGGTTGGCTTTCCATGCGAGACCGCCGAAGATTTTGCCCTCACGCTGGATCTTGTCGGTCGAGTCCGTTTCGACGGACTCTATTCATTCAAATATTCGGATCGCGAGGGAACCCCGGCTGCACGTATGTCCGATAAAGTTCCCGAAGCCGTAAAAGCTGCCCGTCTCGCCGAGCTGCAAAATTTTCAGAAGGAAATTACCCGTTCGATAAACCAATCTCTTGAAGGACAGAAAGTCGATGTCTTGGTCGAGGGGCCAGGCAAGCGGACAGGCCAATTCAGCGGGCGGACTTCCACGAACAAAATCGTGAACTTCAGCGGGCAAGATGTGAAACCCGGTGATCTGGTGCGTGTGTTTATCCGGCGGGGGAACCTCAATTCCATGCTTGGCGAGCTGGTGCCCGACGTAAATAGGGCATGAAAAGCGATATTCCAGAACTTCCGACAATGCATATTATGTAAACTAATCAGTTTCGATTATCCCAACCTGCTTTTTCAAAAATATGTGTTGACATATTTGTACACAAGGTAGTATTCTTTTAAAGATATACATCTTACAGGAGGATTAATGAATGGGTAGCGTAGTCAAGAAAAGGCGGAAAAAGATCACTAAGCATAAATATCGAAAACTGAGAAAGAAGATGCGGCATAAAAATAAATAAACTTGGCACCTACCTTATTTTTTGGAATATAAAAGGCAGCCCTTATTTCAATGGGCTGCCTTTTTGTGTCGGCTGAAATACGTCCGGTCTTAAACCGATTCCACGTGGTCCACTTCCGGAATTTCCTTTTTTAAATGTTTTTCGATCCCCATCTTAAGAGTCATCTGGGACATTGGGCATCCTTTGCATGCCCCGGTCAGTCTCAACTTCACGATGCCGTCCTCTCCGACATCAACCAGTTCCACGTCTCCTCCGTCAGCCTGGAGAGCTGGCCGTACTTTGTCTAAGGATGTTTTAACTTTATCATGCAACATGAGCTTATTATTCTCCTTTCAGATGTATTGGAATAATGCAGAATCGCATTTGCCGCAGGATGTTGAATAGCAAAATACCACATGCTGCACCCTAGCGCCAACCAAAAATTTTTACCACTCTGGAGTCGAGATAGCAGGAAAGCCCTTTGGATGAGCCTGGAGACCAGCCCATGGATTGTTGCCATACATCATCGCTTTCCATGCACAGGTAAAGACCAAGGGCCGGATGCCAGCTGTTAAGCTTTTCCGATACCGCGCGGTAGAGTTCGATGCGTATGGGCTTAAAATAGCGCATTTTACCGTCAAGGCCTGGAACGAACTCACCGTCGAGAATGCATGTGCCCGGGTGACGGCTCCTTATTACTGCTTTCAGGGAAGGCATATAACGCATCGATCCCATGCTTATCCAGATCACACGCTTCGGGTCGATCATAGATGCCAGGAGGTCTATGGTCCGCTCATAGCCCTCTTTCCACCCTTTATGAAACACAATCGGGTCGAAATGAAACCCGACCACGAATCCTTCCTCCTGGCACCTACGGGCAGCTTCAAGCCGGGCTCTCAGGGATGGTGCGCGATGTTCTTCCCTGGTTGAAATAAAACGGCTGTTAAGAGACCAAGAAAGAACTATACGGTCGCGCTCGGATGTTTTCAGCACGCCTTGTATGTTGTCGGTTTTGGTTTTCAATTCGAGGATAGAATTTTTTCTCACAGAAAAAAGAGGAATCAGCATTTCCGCCCAACCGGTGAGATGGTCGAGGGCCAGGCTGTCGGTAAATTCGCCGGTTCCCAAGCGGAACATGCAGTCAGGGTTCGAATCAATTTCGTTTAGGACCGTATGTATCTGTTCATCCAGATTTGTGAAAATCCGCAGGTTTGGATTATTGAAATAGGATTGCAAAATACAGTAACTGCAATCCATCGGGCAATTAGTGCCGACATTGAGAATCCGGTATCCACAACAAATATAGTTGCTTGTGCCTGGACACGGTTTCAGGAACTTTCCTTTATAGGACAATAAATGAAGCACATCCTTACCCATGCCTTTAGGATCCCGGGTTGAGTGCTCATTTGTTTCGCCTGCTTCCAGGCGTCGCACCGGGAGCCGGTCGAAAACCCTGGAAAGTATACTCGAACCAAGGCATCCGTTGTCGGCACCTCTTTCTACGATGACATTCTTAATTACGGCGTTAAAGGGTTTCATTCCGATTTCCATCCCAGGGAAGCGACAGTTTTTCCAAAGGCAGAGAGAGTGTTTTACTCAGGGTTTTTTTAAGTTGCAGGCCGTCTTTGAAGCTGATCTGCATTGTGAATTCTCCTGGTTCGAAACATTTAGGGTCGGCTATTTCCACCTCCCGGGGGAGTTTCAACGATTTGACTTTTGACTTGAAACCCCTCTCCGCGCTATAGAGAAAAGGATGCCGGATACGCCTGCAGTGGTCCAGAAACGCCCGGCCCTTTTGAGGTACGTTCATTGCCTCATCCATGATTATACTATTGAAATTGTCTTCTTCCAGTATCGCTGAAACTGACTTACTGTCCCTTAATGAGATATCCTTAATTAAATCCAGAACTTGTATTTGCTGATTGGAGTTGAAGTTCATTTTAGAAAAAAGATCCATTAAAGTTTGCCGGTCCTTATCCGGAAATTTGAGCAACTCCTCCACTGTCTTGACGGACATGCGGGCAGATGCCAACGCGTGCTTGATTTCATTGTCAAGCTCCGCATCTATAGCATTGTAGAGGTCCAGCACGGCTTCATGGGAAGGCAGGCCCAAGGCAGGCATGAAGCGCCGGACGATCTCTGATCGCGGAAACAGCGCTGAAAGGCGGCTGCAGACCATGGCCTTCTCCACCGCGTTAAAACTGCGAGTGGCGACATTGTCGTAGAAATTTATTAGGAGGCATTCCTTCTTGGTCAGATGTTGAGGTAGTACAATGCACGATACATTCTGGCATCCGAGTTCCTTGAGCGCAAAAATCCTCCTGTAGCCGGAAACGATGTTGATTTCCATGTTGTCTTCCAAGAATATCAGTGGAGCATTAAGCAAACCGATCCTCTTTATCGACCTTACCAGGGCAGCGGAGTCAAAGCCAAAACTCATTCGGAACAGCCCGCGGTCGGCTGAAAGCGTCTCCGTGCCAACCCGGCTAAGAGATGAATAGAGATTCTCTGCGCATTGGAAATCCATCAAATTGCCCCCTTCTCTTTTTTTTTACATGACCTGCAATGTCAATAATCATAAGGTTCTTGAGCAAAATAGTAAACTCGGAGACTTGCATTTTGTTATGAAAGGTGCGAAAAATATGTGCACTATAGGTATTTAATGCTAACGAAATTGAGCTTAATAATATTACGTTATTTTAAATGCTTTTTTTATGTTATTTTAGTTTTAGTTAAAGGATAATTTCAAAGAAAGTTAGTTTGCATGTACAAATTATTGCTTTCATTTGTTTTTTGTGTATGCTTTTTTTTGAGCACTCCCGGCGTTTCTTTCTCTGCCGAGATCCATGTCGGCCTCCTGCTGCCTTTGACAGGGAAGCTTTCCGCGGCCGGTTCGGCGGTCAAGGACGGGGCGCTTATGGCTTTAGAGGAAATCAATGAAACCGGCGGTGTAGCGGGGAAAACCCTGCACGCGGCCGTTGCTGACTCCGGCTCGTCTCCCACCGGGGCCGCCTTGGCGGCGCGGGATCTCATGAAAAACGACGAGGTATTAGTGCTTGCCGGCGGATGTGGAAGTTCAGAGGTGCTTTCTGCAGGTTACGAGGCGGAAGAGCGTGGGGTTCCGTTTGTTGTGACAACGGCGGCGGATGACCGGATCACCGAGAAGGGCTGGAAAAACCTGTTCAGGCTTA
>CAYXDR010000171.1:4483-6960 GCA_964463515.1 uncultured Desulfobacteraceae bacterium
GCCGGTCTCGTCAACAGAAATAGCACAGCTGCGGTAGTTTTCGAGCGCACTTCTCTGGGGGAATACGGGTTAAAGGGATTGTCCAGGCTCCAACGCAGGCTGGGCTTCAGGATCGTTGCCAGAGCAGGCTATTCTAGCCTGACTGAAGATTTCAACGTTGAAATCGAGAGGTTAAGAAAAATCGATCCTGATATATTATGTCTAGCATGCCGGGCTCGGGATGGAGTTATTCTTCTAAAAGAGATAAAACAGTCCGGGTTCGAAGCGAGCATTTTGCTTTCCGGAACCGGTGATTTGCTTACCCCGGATTTCGGTCGGCTTGCAAGCGATGAGGCAGAAGGACTGCTGGGTGCGGCATGGTGGGTGCCGCACATAGGCTATCCAGGGGCCCGTATATTCAGGCAAAACTTCCTGCGTCGTCATAATAGGGAGCCCGATTACCATAACGCTCAGGGCTATGCGGCAATGTGGGTTATCGCAGACGCTGTGGACAGAGCAGAAAAAACAGACAGGGAGGCAATACGCAACTCCCTTGAAAAAACCGACCTCATGACTGTTTACGGGCCGGTACGCTTCGAGTCATATGGACACAAAAACCGTCAAAACCGATTGCCCTCTCTTGCCGTTAGGTGGGAGAATGGTGTTTTGAGGGTTGTCCGGCCCCCCATGGCATTGCTGAAGGGTCGCGTAAAAAAACCGTGAAGGGGGACTTTAATGAAACATCTTTTTTCACCTTACCGAATCGGAAACCTTGAGCTTAAAAACAGGATCGTTATGCCGAGCGTGGCTTCCTTCCTCTTGGACCCGGACGGTGCTGTGAACGAAAGGGCTGTCGAACACTACAGGATGCGTGCATCCGGGGGGGTGGCGATGGTCATCATGGAGGCATGCGCGGTGTCCGCCGAAGGCGTGGTTTCCCCCCATCAAGCCAGAATTTACGATGACAAGTTCACAAAAAGTCTTTCAGGGATTGCCCGGGTTATCCGCGGAGAAGGAGCCATACCTGCCGTTCAGATTCATCACGGCGGCAGACAGACCTCGCCAAAGGTTATCGGCAGACGTCCCTTGGCCCCCTCCGCCCTGCCCTGTCCCAGCATTCGCGGCGAAGTCGATGTCCTGACCGAAGAAGGAATCCGTGAACTGGTTGTAAAATTTGGAGACGCGGCCCTACGGGCGGTGGAGGCCGACTTCGAGCTGCTTGAAATTCACGGAGGGCACGGCTATCTCATAAACCAGTTTCTTTCCCCCTATTCCAATATCCGTGAAGACGGGTACGGAGGAAGCACTGAGGGTAGGTCTCGTTTTGCAGTTGAAATTATTGAGGAAATTCGAAATCGTGTGGGGAGGCAATACCCTCTGTCCTTCAAAATCAGCGCCCAGGAATTCGTCGAAAACGGCCTCACAACCGAAGAAAGCATAGAAATCCTGAGAATTCTGTTTGCTTCCGGTATAGATATAGTTCAGGTGTCTGCCGGCAACGATGCAACTCCCGAATGGATCTGCCAGCCAATGTACATGCAGAGAGCCTGTCTGGCGGATTCAGCGGCAAAGGTAAAGGCGGCCCTGGGGGTCCCGGTGATGACTGTGGGCAGAATAAACGACCCTCTGCTCGGTGAAGAAATTCTATCCCACGGCATGGCGGACCTGATATGCATGGGGCGGGGGATTTTGGCGGATCCCGAATTACCCAGAAAGGCAGAGGAAGGCCGATTCGACGAAATACGAATGTGTATAGCCTGTAATACCTGCATGGAATCCATTTTTCGAAAAGGCAGGGTTGAATGCTTGGTGAACCCCACTCTTGGCAGAGAAAAGGAAATGGAGATAGTTCCGGCATCCAAACGCCGCAAGGTTGTAGTTGTGGGAGGGGGGCCGGCGGGGATGAATGTAGCGTGGACAGCGGCCATGAGGGGGCATGAAGTATCGCTTTATGAGCGTGAAAGCGACCTCGGAGGTCAGATCAAACTGGGAGTCGCCACTAAACATAAGCTGGAAATAGAAAATTTAATTAAATTTCAGATCTTTCAGCTAAGCAAATATAATGTCGCTATCTATCTTGACAGCGAAGTAACCCCTGAAATGATACAGGGTATAAATCCGGATGTTATTATCACCGCCACAGGCTCCGTTCCAATAATACCTGAAATCGAAGGCGCTGACAGCCCCCTGGTGGTCCCGGTCCAGGAAATCCTGTCCGGACGGAAGCCGGAATCGATGAAAACAGTGGTGGTGGGAGGAGGGCCCACGGGATGCGAGGCGGCGCTTTTTCTCGCTTCCGAGGGCTCGGATGTGGTTTTGATCGAAATGGGTCCACGCCTGGGTGTAGGGATAGAAAGCATCACTAGAAGGGTTCTGTTCAAAAAAATGCGTGAAGCCGGCATAGAAATGAAATACCCCTGCAAAGTGATCAAAATTGTTGACAATGGAATTGAAATAGAGGAGGGGGAAACAGGCCCCTCGGTTGTTCGCGCCGACAG
>CAYXDR010000172.1:0-1322 GCA_964463515.1 uncultured Desulfobacteraceae bacterium
GACAGGCTGTAAGCGGATAACAGTGCCCCGACCAGCGTATAATCAAGCGAAAAATCGTTGCGTATAAACGGCAGAAGCGGAGGCAGCAGGGCTGATACGATATGGTGCCCTGTATGCGCTAATACAAAAAGGGGTACAAGCCCCAGAAACGTCGTAGGAAGAGGTGTCTTTTCGATGATCGTTTCCTTTCAGGTTACTGGTTCCAGTGCTTAAAATCCGTGCCGGGAACTCACCGGGCATCCGGATCCTCTACTCTGTGGGAGTGATCTCCAGCTCCCGATGTCGCTGGTTGCGGTTTCCGGCGGTGCCATGGGATTCGCTCCGCCCCCGCCTTTTCGCCACTGCCGTCTTCCGATCGGCGTCGGTTGCTTCCAATTTTCGCTGAATTAGCAAAGTTTTAAGCGTTCTGGGAGATAAAACCCCAGATAAATCGAGTAAGATTCTAACTACCAACTCATCCGGCTTTTATCAACAAGGAAACGAGGCCCCCACACACCCCGCATACCTCGTTATACTCCATTTACCGTGCGGATTTTTCCCGCCTTGACGTAGGAACAATTGTGTGCTCTAAATTTATGCATCTATTCATCAGGCGGGATATGCGCAAATATATTAATATTGTTAAAGAAATACTCACCGATCTTTGTTCGAGCAAGTGTCTGCCCGGTCTGAGCGTCGGTTTTGTTGTCGGGCTGATGGCTATTGTGAGCCGTGTTTCTTTTGTATCCATGATTTTTGCCGATTCACTGCTGGCACATCTACAACAAGGTGTTGGTATGGTCCTGGCAGGCAGCGTGTTTCTTCTCGTGATTTCTTCTTTTTTCAGCAGAATTCGCACAATGATCTGCTTGCCTCAAGACATTCCTTCTGCCTTGTTCGCAGGAGTTGCCGCAGGAATAGCTGCGGGGCATGATGCCGGTGACGGGCAAACGGCTTTTATCACGGTAACCGCGGCACTGGTTTGTTCTGCGCTTCTCACCGGCGGTATCTTTCTGTGTGTGGGTCATTTCCGTCTTGCCCAATTTTTCCGGTTTATTCCCTACCCTGTTGTGGGAGGGTTTCTTGCGGGGACCGGGTGGCTAGTGATTAAAGCCGGCCTGGAAATGACGACCTCTGTGGCGTTGTCTTTCGGTACACTCACCCGGTTTACCTCTTCAGAACTTCTGCCTCTTTGGCTGCCGGCAGCGGGGCTGGCGCTGTTTCTGTTTCTGTTTTTGCGCTGGCGCCCGAGTTTCTATGTCCTGCCTGTAACTTTCGCTGCTGCAGTGGTTTTGTATCATATCACTCTGGGTCTTCTTAACATTCCCATGGATGAAGCCATG
>CAYXDR010000172.1:1332-6956 GCA_964463515.1 uncultured Desulfobacteraceae bacterium
TTTACCGAAAGCGCTCTTTGGCCGGTCTTCTCCCTAGAGGACTTCCTCCATGTGGACTGGCCGCTTGTTTTCGGGCAACTCCCGACTATTCTGGTGATCCCGTTCATTTCGTTAATCGGAATGATTTTAAACACAGAGGGAGTTGAGATGGCCATCGGGCGGGAAATCGACATTAACCAGGAGTTTCGGATTACCGGCGCAGCCAATGCCCTGGGAGGTTTAAGCGGATCTCCTCCTGGATACAATGTGCTTACCTACACCCTGATGGCCTTCAGGGCCGGGGCGGAAACCCGCTTGGTGGGCCTGACAGCAGCGGTGCTCCTGACATTGACTCTTTTTTTCGGAGGGAATGCCCTGGCGTATTTTCCGAAGATTTTGCTTGGCGGTTTTTTGATCCTAATGGGGCTGTTCTTTTTTTTCGACTGGCTGGTTGACACTTTAAGAAAGATGCCAATCGCAGATTACTCAGTTCTTTGGGCCGTTTTTCTGGTTATCTGTGTGTTCGGGTTCATTCATGGTGTAGTTTTCGGCCTGTTGGCAACGGTTTTTTTGTTTGTGATCAGGATCAGTCATTCATCAGTATTGCATTCAGTCCGTTCAGGCAGCCAGTTGCGCAGTCTGAAGGGACGCTCACTGCCGCAGAAACGGCTACTGGCCAAGCATGGAGACCGAATCGCCGTCTACGAGTTGGAAGGATATGTCTTTTTCGGGTCAGTTACGAGATTGATCTCCCGTATTTCTTTGGGGGTTGGGGATGTAGGCCGGAAAAGGCCCGCTATAATCATTTTGGACTTCACGAAAGTCATTGGGTTCGACATTTCTGCGGTTAACAATTTCGTACTTTTATTCAATAAATTTATGGATAGAGGAATTTCTTTTGCCATATGCAGCCCACCTAAGCGTTTTCCTGAACTGCTTGCCGAACATGCAAGAGTGGAAAAAACGCGCATGCTGCATTTTTTCCCGCACCTGGAAAACGCTTTGCAATGGGCCGAGGACCGCTTGTTGAAGCAGGAAGAATGGTTGCTTGCCTCTGCGTCGAATCGAGGGCGGCAAGCAAGGGAAGTTCTTTTTGATGAAGTGTCCGAAGATCTGCTCAGTGATCTCAGAAAGCGGGAGAAGGTTGAATCCCTCATGGATAGACTGGATGATAGACTTGTGCGCACTCAATACGAGCCGGGCCGGGTGATTTTGGCCAAAGGATCTTTGGCACAGGGCCTGTACATGGTAAAGGAAGGAGTTGTGGCTGAGGTCACGGGTTCGGACTCGGACAGAAATATCCGGCTGCAGGCCCTTGTACAGGGGTCGGCTTTTGGGGGTCATGCTGCTTGTTCTCCATGGATAGCACCTTTTACCTATATAGCTGAGAGCAGGGTGGATATACGTATTCTTACTCCACAGGCTTTAGAGAGCCTGGAAACTGAGAATCCGGCACTGGCCCTGGAAGTTTTTCACCTGATAACAGAAATCATCTAGCGGTACACCTTTGATTTTTTTTGAGGCGTTCCTCCTCGCGGTCATGTTCGGATGCTTGCAGATTTAATAAACCGGACGCCTTTCCGCTGCATATTTTCAACCGCATTCTTTAGGCTGTCTGCCGGGGACCCCACGGGGTTTGTGAGGTCGCTGAGGCAAAAAACTTCGTAGCCTTTTTCCGCACCGTCAACGGCGGTAAAATGAACACAATAATCAGCGGCCAGGCCGCAGATAAAAATTCGTTGAGCCTTTCTGCCGCGTAAATACCCGTCCAAGCCGGTTTCCGTGACATGATCATTTTCGAGAAATGCAGAATAGCTGTCTATTTGTTGATGGTAGCCCTTACGGATGACGGCTTGGGCGAACCGGACATCCAGGTCCGGGTGAAATTCGGCCCCGCGTGTACCTTGAACCACATGATCCGGCCATAATACGGGGCCGATTCCGAATGCCTCGTACGGGTCGAACGGATTTTTGCCCGGGTATTGGCTTGCAAAGCTTTTATGGCCGGGCGGGTGCCAGTCCTGCGTGAACACAATGGGGTAGTCGGATTTTTTAAACAACACCATCAATTCATTAACTTGTTCCAAAAAGCTGTCCCCTTTTTCCACTTCCAGGGCTCCTCCAGGCATGAAATCATTTTGCAGGTCAACAACTACAAGAGCATCTCCCTGCCTTAAAACAACGGAATCAACATGGTGAGCATCTCTCAAGTCCATAATCAACCTCCTTTTAAGGGCCGAATCTTGATGGCCCCGTAAAAAGTACAATCCCCGGCTTATCGGTGCCGGGATCGAAATCGGTATCGGGTTCGAAAAGGCTGCCGATCAACGTCCGATACCGATCCCGATAGCGATCCCGACTCCGAAGGACATGGTTATTTTGACTTTTTACGGTTTCATCAATCTTCGTATATTCCGAGATTTGGCTGCAATGCCAGGATATGCTTCAGTCTTGTCGGGTATGCCCGGCATTTCCCGGCGGCCGGATTCATATTAAATGTGCCGAAAAGCAGCGGTAATGCCCATAAAGGGCTTTACAAGAGAGGCGTGGGCTGCGAGCCGCCCTGCTATAAAAGCCACTGCCGCGGCTGTAGCCCCTATCATATCGAACCAGTGAATACAGATCAAAAGGCTCGCCACGACTCCGGCGAACTCAGCCGCCGTGGCCCATGTGATTGGTCCTGTTGCGCCGGCATTGACCAGCACCGCCCTCTGTATGGAAAGAAACACGGCCAGGGCCGGCATTAGTGCGAGAATCCTGGTAGGAGTGAGGGCGAACAGAGCCAGGTCGGGCGTCAAACCGGATACCACGCAGAACCAGAAATTTGCCGCCGGAGTGAAAGACACGAGTCCCAAAGCACCCGCGGCGCATACGGCGAGCAATCCGCCGAATTTTTTGATGCCCGGCCAGCCTTCCCCCCGTGAACCCATAAGTGCTATGCCTACCTCCTGGTAGGATATTCCCATGCTCCTGAAGATGAACACCAGGGAGTTTACCACGGGAAGCACAGCCAGGGATTCCACTGCGTGCCTGCTCTGCCCCATAAAAAAAGTCACCATGGGGTGGACCCCGAGCATAATCAGAGAGGTGAGGGCCAGGGGGTAGTAGAATCGGGATATGTCCAGGTATCCCATGGGCGGCAGTCCATGCGGAGGCTCGGTGGCCTTGAGAAGCGCCAAAACCCGGCCTGCCATGAGGCGGCTGGCTGCCGCCTCGGCCACCACACCGGCGGAAAGGGCAGAGGCCCCCACCGAGGCACCGGGGAGTATATCCAAACGGGCGAGGACCAAAGCGGTGCAGGCCATCGATGTAAGGCGGATCACTGTGCCGTAGGCTACGCGGCGGGTGAGGCCGTGACGTATAAGTATCCCTTGATAGAACCGCCGATAACCGATTGCTCCCGGCCATGGGATTAGAATGATCAGAGCCAACCGGATTTGTTCGAGGATCTCTTCGGGAAGGCCTAGAAGCCCTGAAGCTATACCTGTAAAAAATCCCGGCTGCACTGCCGCAACGATGATAAGAGTGAGCCCACCGTTCAGCACAAAGGTGAAAAGGCGAAGCTTCCTGAGAGATTCCCTGTCCTTGACCAGGGCAATGGACGCACTCATTATCATGATGATGGGCGCTTCGACGATGAGGGCGAGGGAAAAAGCCACACCGTATGCCGCCAGATTCAAGGTAGGCTGTTCGAGCCGGGCGATGATGGCGGCTATCAGGGGGCCTTCCGCCGACATCATGAGCCATGTCGCAGCCAGCGGTAACCAGAAGCGAAACACCATGCCGGGACTGGGGGGGAGACTGTGTGTATTTATCGAAGTCATGCGAACTCCCAAGTGATCGGAAAGTTTAGTGCATGGGCGCTGAGGAGGCAAGGGGAATCAACCTCCAATTTTACAGTAGGCACAGCTCCGTCCGAAACAGGAATTTTAAGTTTTTCAGCCCCTGCATGTTGTTATATCTTCCCTGTTGACACCCCAAAACGCCTTCCGCTATTCTGGCTGCAAAAAGGAACTTCCTTATGCAGCAGGGTCAGCTTTCAACCGGCCGGATGCTGGATATTCCTCCCGTCAGCCGTTTATCTTTTTCACCGGTTTCCCTTAAAGGCCATTAGGTGAACCACAGGGAGAGGCGCGATGAATGAGAGAAGAGAAGGGGAAAGCCATGATCTCCGGAAAATGGCAGAGCAGGTATTGAGGGAGAAGGCGGACCGGTTCGAAAAACTTGACGCACAGGGCGCAAAGGAATTGCTCCACGAGCTGCAGGTGCATCAGATCGAACTGGAAATGCAGAATGAAGAACTCCGCGATGTTCAAAAATCCCTGGAAGACGCGCACAGGCATTATGCCCGGCTGTTTCACAACGCTCCCGTGGGATATGCGGTGATAGATCATTATGGGTTGATCCGCCAAGCCAACGAAACCCTTGGCCGAATGGCGGGGAGGGAAGGCTCTCCTGTCCAGGGAAAAGCTTTCGCCGACCTTTTAACGGCCGAAAGCGCGAAGATTTTTCGGGCCAGGTTCAAATCCTTTTTCAAACACCCCGGCCAGAAGAAAATGGAACTCAAAATGCAGGGGGGAGACACAGGGTTTTTGTACGTTATCCTGGAGGCAGGTCCCGGAAGCCGGGGGAACATTCCTTGGGAAGAAGTCCAGCATGAATTACTGGTTACCATCACGGATATTACGGAACGTAAAAATGCGGAAATGGAACTGGAATCTGCGTTGGCCGAATCCCGCAATCGGCAAAGGGAGATAGCGGCCCTTTTAAAAGGGGCGAGGTATATCCTCGAACAGGACGATTTTCAAACCACAGCCCGGAAGGTTTTTGATATCTGCAAACACCTCATCGGTGCCACGTCTGGTTATGTGGCCCTGCTCTCAGAGGACGGGGAAAAAAACGAGCTCCTGTTTCTGGATTCAGGCGGCCTGCCCTGCACGGTCGATACAGGGCTTCCCATGCCGGTACGGGGATTGCGGGCAAAGGCTTACGAAAAAGGGGCCCCTGTATACCACAACGATTTCATGCGGAGCCAATGGGTTGATTATATGCCCGCCGGTCATGTCTTGCTCAACAATGTCATGTTTGCCCCTCTTGTGATCCAGGGAAAAACCGTCGGAATTATCGGCCTTGCCAACAAGGAAACCCCCTTTGACGAAAACGATGCCAAGTTGGCAGGAGGATTTGGCGAACTGGCAGCGATCGCGCTTCAAAAGGGAAGACAGATGGATGAAAGAAACCGTATTGAGGAGGAACGGTTCAAACTTATCCAGGATTTGAAAAACGCCCTTTCCAAGGTCAAGCAGCTAGGCGGGCTTCTCCCGATCTGCATGCACTGTAAGAAAATCAGAGATGATTCCGGATACTGGAACCAGCTTGAAAGCTATATCTCCAATCATTCAGAAGCCATGTTCAGCCACAGTCTCTGTCCTGAATGCGCGATGAAGTATTACCCCGAATACGACCTGGAAAACGAATAAGCCAGCCTTCTGTCCCAATGGTGATGAAGCCGTAAAAAGTTAAAAGGACCATGTCCCTCGGGGTCGGGGTCGCTATCGGCGTCGGTATCGGGATCGTTATCGGCAGTTTCTAATGTAGTGGTGTTTTTCACCGATGCCATCGGCTGCTTCCGGATCGTTGTCAGT
>CAYXDR010000173.1:0-6176 GCA_964463515.1 uncultured Desulfobacteraceae bacterium
ATTTGACACCTTCGTCGGCTGGAATATGCGCAGCGGTTCCATCGCTGGAGCCGTCATCGACTACGATTACCTCGAAACTCGGGTGATCCTGTTCCAATACGGATTTCAGGGCGCGCAGGACCAGCCTGCGGCGATTGAATGTCGGGATGATGACGCTTACCTGAGGCATGATAAAATCTGCCACAACAACCCGAGCAGCCCGGCAGCCATGAAGCTGCCGTCAACCATGCCCTCGAGCATGGGACCAGGGTTGACAATTCTTTTCTGGTAGGCAGTAACGCACAAGGACAGACTTGCCACCGGCAAAACCATCAGCAAGGCGAAAGGCTCCGCCAAACCCATGGCCGGCCCGGCAACAAAGAGACATCCGGCGGTAACTATCAAAAATTTAATAATTCTAATTGTGCGCGATTCGCCAAGAATAACGGGCAGTGTCTCAATTCCAACGATAAGGTCTCCTTGGGCCTGAAAAACATCAAAAAGAAGGGCCCGGACATAGCTGAGTACTGCAACCATGGAAATGGCAAATATTTCGGAAGGCAGGTCCAAAAGCCGGCCGTCAAGTAAGGGCAGCACCCCTATAACGGCTGTCCAGCCAAGTGCTTCCGAAAGGCTTCTAGACCCGGGAATATCCTTGATTTTGCCGAATGTAACTCCTTTTCTAATACCGGCAGGAAAAATCGGAAAGCTGTATAGGACACCTCCGGAAATCAGGATAATATAAGCGGCAAATGTGAAGAGCCCTACAAAACCGGAAATAATCATGCCGGTCGCTGCGGCGGTGATCCCTGCGGTCAGCAGCAGGCGCCTGTGATCAGAAAGAAAAGATGCCCGGCCTGGATCGTTGTATGCGCTTGCGCCGCGGTCAAGGAACCTGTTGCTGATATGAACGGCAAAAACGTAAAAACCAGCTAGCAGGGGAAATAGAAAACCGGGGGGACGTGGAGAAAACAGGGATGCTGCATACGCCAGCCCGAAGGCCCCGAGCGCACAGAATACGCTGCTTTGAACTGCAGCGGCAACTAGATTTTTGAATTTACTGGCGAAGCGGTTTTCCCCTGCGCTTCTAATTGCTTCCACCTCCTTGACGATATTGCTGATCATCCAGCTTGGCGTAGATGCGCCGGCTGTAATCCCAATAATGTCCATTTCAGTAAGAGCTTTCTTATCTAGATCTGAATCTGTTTCAACATGAAAAGTAGGGATGCCGCAATCTCTGGATATTTGTGCCAGCCGATTAGTGTTGGCACTGTGATAACCGCCTACCACAACCATGGCATCGACGTTGGAGGCCAGAAGTCTCACTTCCTCCTGCCGTTCATTGGTGGCTTCACAGATTGTGTCAAACACGGTGATATCGGGAAAACGCTTTTTCAGTGCAGAAACAATTTCCTGAAATAAAACCGCATTGTGGGTGGTCTGGGCTACGAGAAAGGGCTCGCGAAGATCTGTGAGGCAGTGGACATCATTTATATCGCTAACCACGTGGGCAGGCGTAACACTGTAGCCAACAAGTCCGAGAACCTCGGCGTGGTCGCGATCCCCGGCGATAATTGTCGTGCGGCCCTTCCTGCTCTGCGACCTTATGATACCCTGAACCCTGGCCACCCTGGGGCAGGTCGCGTCAACGAGCCTTAGACCGCTGCGTTTTATCAGCGTGCGGGTCGCCGGTGGAATCCCGTGTGCCCGTATAACGATGGTGCCGGAATCGAGGGACTCCAAGCTGTTCACGCTGCTGATACCTTTAGATCGAAGCATATCGAGCACTTGACGGTTGTGTATCAACGGCCCGTAGGTGTATATGGGTTCTTTCGTCCTATTTGCATGATTAAGAACGATTTCCATGGCGCGGCGGACGCCCATGCAGAAACCGGCTGTTCTCGCAAGTCGAACTCTCAAATTTATTCTCCCGCAGGAAGCTAAAATAACCGTCTATTCCCTGGATAAGGCCGCATAAGTCATGTATGCCGGTGAATGTGCCGCGGAAACGGCTACTGTACGGCAGATTTTTTGTATACCACAGGACAAGCCCTCTCATCAATCGGGCTGCCCTTGCCGAACCAAAGTGATCAACAAGAAGCCGGTAGTGGTCCAGGATAACCTTTTTTCTTTCGGCAAGGGATGGTTTTTCCCAACACCCATACTGCTCCAAATCAGAGATTTGCCTAAATATCCAAGGGTTACCGACTGCCCCCCGGCCAATCATGACTCCGATGCAACCCGTTTCCTGCCTCATAAGCAGCGCTTGAGACGGCACAGTGATATCTCCGTTCCCAATGACGGGGATCCGAATGGTCTCTACGAGTCTTCTAATCTGATCCCAGTCCGCAGTTCCTGAAAACCCCTGAGCGGCGAAGCGAGGGTGAAGGGTTACTGCATCGACCCCGCAATCCTGGAACATTCGTCCGAAGTCGAGGGCAACAACTTCTCCCATGGACCAACCGGAACGGATTTTGACTGTAACCGGCAGTTTAACCGTGTTACGGACCGCAGTGACGATCCTCTCGGCACGTTGGATATCCTTAAGCAGTGCGCTGCCGGCGCCTGTCTTTACGACCTTGCGGGCAGGGCATCCCATGTTGATGTCCAGGATGTCGGCGCCGGCGCGTGCGGCTATCCGTGCCGCAACGGCCATTTCATCGGGGTCGGCCCCGAAGATTTGAACAGCGAGAGGGTGCTCCGAAGGATTGGTTTCCAAGTAGGCAGAGGTGGCCTTTTGTGCGCGAACAAGGCCGGTAGCGCTCACCATTTCGGTTGTGACCAGGGCGGCGCCCATAGTCTTTGCAGTTAAACGGAAGGGTAGATTGGTTATGCCGGCCATCGGGGCCATTACGCTCCAGTGGGACGGTCGGACTCCCCCGATACTGAGCGTAGTGGAGCAGCCGGCATCAGTCGAGCTGTTGGCTTTACTGCCGGTCGTGCAGTCAAAAGATAAATCGGCATTCATGATGACGTATCGTATTACTCAGAACTTGCAACACCGTGGAGACGCTTTTCCAGTGCTCCGACAGGGCACGTCTCCACGCAGGCGAAACAGGAGGCACATACGTCGGTAGAACCTTCATCCTCTGCCCCGAAAAAACTGATGTGGGTGCACAGTCCTCTGCCGGCGAAAAACAATAGGGGCCTGGGGTGCCTGCGGCTACAGACCCTGACGCATTTACCGCACAATACACACCGGGCATAATGATATTCGATGTAAGGATGTTTCACCTCCTTTTTCCGGGGCTCTTGAACAATATCCGCCAGCTTTCCTTTGTTGAGGCCGACTTTCAAAAACTTGGCAATCTGTTGAAGGGCGCAGTGCTTGTTGGCACTGCAGCGGGCGCATTCCACCCTGTGGTTGGATAAAAGCAGTTTCAGGGCTGCTCGTTGAAGCCTGCGCACTTGTTCGGTACCAGTATATGCGACAAGCCCTTCTGTCACCGGAACCGTGCATGCGGGTGCAGGTGCGGGAGATCCAGCTATTTCAACCATGCACAGCCGGCAGGATGCGGGCGGATGATCGTCGTCGGGCAAGAAGCAAAGGTTAGGGATATAAATGCCGTTTTCAAGGCAAGCCTTAAGAAGCGGTGTTCCCTCTGGAGCGGAGTAATTCTTGTCATCTACACTGAACGTAACCATATTAACGGGCCTTTCGCGGTTGGATCCCCGACACATCGGTGATCTTCAGCGGATGCAAATGGTTTAGTCTTTTAGCGGTTTTGGAATTATCGGCGCCAGGCTCGGTGGAGACACCCTTCTTACCGCATCATATTCCGGGGGGCAGGCCACAGCGCATTCGCCGCATTTGACGCACAATGTTTGGTCTACACCCTTTTTACGATTAGCAGTGGTAAATATAGCCTCCACCGGGCAGCTGCCTACACACGCATCACAACCTCTGGCGCATCGGTCAAGATCAATATAGAAAGCAGTCAGTGCTCGGCATACACATGCAGGGCAGCGGCCTTCCGTTACGTGTGCTTTGTATTCGTCCTTGAAATAACGCAGGGAAGTAAGGACAGGATTGGGCGCTGTTCTTCCAAGAGCACACAGGGAGCCTGCAGCTATATCCTCGCAAAGTTCCTCCAGTGTCCCGAGGTCATCGTCTTTTCCCTCTCCTATGGTTATCCGGTTCAAAATTTCGAGCAGCTGCGCAGTGCCGATGCGGCAGAAAGTACATTTTCCGCATGATTCGTTGCGGGTGAATTCAAGAAAGTAACGTGCGACGTCAACCATACAGGAGTCTTCATCCATTACGACAATTCCTCCAGAACCCATCATTGCTCCTGCCTCACGGAGGGAATCAAAATCAACAGGCACATCGAGGAATTCCTCGGAGAGACACCCGCCTGAAGGGCCGCCGATCTGCACCGCCTTGAATTTTTTCTTCCGGGGTATACCTCCGCAAACATCGAAAATTAAAGAGCGCAAACTGATCCCTGTCGGTATTTCAACAAGGCCGGGATGGACAACATCTCCGACTACGGAAAAAACCGCAGTTCCAGGGCTCCCCTTTGCTCCAATGGCCCGGTACCAATCAGCCCCTCGAGAAACTATAGGAGGTATAGAAGCCAGCGTTTTCACGTTGTTTATTACCGTAGGGGCGCCGTTAAGCCCGCGGCTGGCCGGGTAAGGGGGCCTGTAGCGAGGGGTGCCGCGTTCCCCCTGGATCGAAGCAATAAGTGCGGTTTCTTCGCCGCAGACGAAAGCTCCGGACCCTTTGAAAACGCGAATACTAACAGAAAAATCGCTTCCGAGTATATTTGAACCGATAAGATTGCTTTCTTCGGCCTGCTTCAGAGCACGCTCGACCGTTGAAACTGCAAGAGGATACTCGGCCCTGATATACATGACAGCCTCGGCCGCTCCTATTGCATAAGCGCAGATCACTATTCCCTCGATCACCTGATGCGGGGAGCTTTCAAGTACCGTCCGGTCCATGTAGGCCCCAGGATCTCCTTCATCCGCATTACAGATAACATATTTTTTTTCTCCAGGTGCCTGAGCGGCCAGTGCCCACTTCTTCCCTGTTTCGAATCCGGCACCGCCTCTTCCTCTCAAACCTGAAGCCCGGATCTCTTCAATGATTTCGGCAGGTTGAGTTTGCAGGCTTCGGGCAAGCGCGCGATACCCCCCGCGTGCGATATATTCCTTGATGTCATCAGGGTCAACGACACCGCATGTTTCCATAATCACACGTTTTTCCCTGCTGAATCGTGGAAAATCCATGATCCCGGGAAAGTCTTCAGATTCCGTCGTCGCCCCCAGTACATGTTCGAAAAGGGGGTCCCCGTCGAGGAGAAAAGACTTTACGATCATTCGCGCCTTTCCCGCGCTGACACCATGGTACATCAGAGGCGGAAAACCAGAAGAAGGATAGTCTATGATGACCACGGGTTCGGCATAACAATGGCCGGTGCAGCCGACAGTGCGGACTCTGACCTCAAGGCCGAGTTCCTGGATCGTATCCCTGATGGCATTCAACGTGTCGAGGGCACCGGAAGCGATTCCGCACGTGGCCATGGCGACGGTAATCACGGGCTTGCCGGGTTCCGCGGCCGCTGCCACTTTTTCCTCTGCATTGCGGCGGATGTCCTCATACGCCCGCAGGATGGGAAGGGACTCATTGTGTTCCATCATTTTCGCCTTTCTCCCTTTCCGCCCGGTCCTTTTCTATTTGGAACCCCAGGATTAGGCCTTCAACTTTGCTAGGGGCCATTTTTCCATGCACGGTCTCTCCTATCACGGCCACAGGTGCAAGTGCACAACATCCGACACAAGCGACCCGTTCAAGGCTGAATTCCCTGTCTTCGGTTGTCTCCCCTTCAGCTATCCCCAGTTTCCGTGCAAAATTTTCAAGGATTATATCTCCTCCCCGGACGTGACAGGCAGTGCCCATACAGACCTTGATCTGGTGGCGGCCAGGCGGGTTGAAGCGAAACTGGTTGTAAAACGTCGCCACTCCGTAAACTTCGCACGCGTTTATCCCGAAATGATCCGCAAGTAGCTTAACAGCTGGTTCTGGGATATAAGAGCAGATATGCTGGACGGTTTGAAGCATGGGAATAAGGTTCGCCCTGTCCCTGGTTTCGTTTTGAAGCGCATCCTTGATGCGGGAGAGATTTTCCTCTTCATCAAATACGCCGTTTTCGGATTCACTCATTAAGACGTCCTTTCACAATTTTTCGATC
>CAYXDR010000173.1:6186-6943 GCA_964463515.1 uncultured Desulfobacteraceae bacterium
TCGATCGCCCCGTAAACACCATAGATACGGGTTCTCAGTATTCTGCAGAGCCGTTCGAGAATGCGGAAGCCCAGCTCCTTATCTTCCCCCATTATTTCCCTGAGCGGGCCGCCCTCAATCGAAATCAACCTGGCATCTTTAGTACATACCGCCGAGCACAAGAGAGAATACTCTTCACCAAGCAGCACCGGCCAGCACCCAAATGCCCGGCCGGGACCGAGCCGGTCAATGGTTACAGATCCTTTTCTCTGCCCGAGGTCGACGGTTCGCTCCAGTCGCACCGAACCGTTGGCTACAACATAGAGACAGCCGGAAGTGTCTCCCTGGGAGAATATGCACTCGCCGGGCGCAAACTCCGCGAGGCCGCATATGGCGCAAATCCGTTCCAGCTCTCCTTCCCCAAGGGTGCCGAAAAGATCGCAGCTTCGTAAAACGTTAATTATATCATGATGTTCCATGCTATTCACCTTTCGTGTTAAAGGTGCGTGTGGCTTAGGTTGACTGAATTCCATAGAATCAAGCGTGATGAACTCGCAAAAAGTACAATCCCCGACTTATCGGCGTCGGGGTCGAAATCGGTATCGGGTTCGAAAAGGCTGCCGATCAACGTCCGATAGCGATCCCGATTCCGACCCCGAAGGACATCGTTATTTTGACTTTTTACGATACCATCAAGCATGAAAATACAACTGCCGAATCATTCCCCCCGCACGCTTCCCGTTGAAGTCGATGATCGTATAAATGAATTTCCGGCTCA
>CAYXDR010000174.1:0-6863 GCA_964463515.1 uncultured Desulfobacteraceae bacterium
TGCACCTCTCCGATTTCGGCCAGGGTCCAGTGGAAATTGTCCAGGACCCGGTAGACCTCGGGCATGTCCTCTTTGAGCCCCTTGCGCACGATGGTGCCGATATACTCGGTCCCGCCGTAGACGCCTTTCGGGTCCTCGAGGTATTTGAGATCCCAACGGGCGAACTTCCAGTGAGGGGTCCAGCCGGTGACAACAACCCATTCTTCGTTCTTGATCTTATCTGCCAGCACAGCGGTCATTATGGATCCACTTGCTTCCATCAATTCGAATTTATCCAGCCCGTAGTCCTCGATCGCTTGTTCGGTCTTGCTCATGATGCCGGCGCCCGGATCGATGCCGGTGATCTCGCCATTGAACTTATCTGCATGATCGTTCAGTTCAGCGATGGAATCGATGGTAACATAGGTAGGCACCACCAACCCGATGCCTGCGCCTTCACAGTTCACACCCAGGTTCTCGACATCATCTTCCACCTTTTTCAGGTAATGACCGTGGGTGATGGGCAGCCAGGCTGTCGTCATCCCATCGACGTCCCCGGTCGCCAGTGCCTGCCACATGGCCGCAGCACTCACCGGTATTGTTTCAACTTCGTAGCCCAGTTTTTCCTGCAGAACAGCTTTGACCACGTTGGTACTCGCAGTCGCACATGCCCATTCCACATAAACAAGCTCCACTTTATCCTTTGCCGCGGCAGTTCCTGGCATAAAGCCAAAGGCGACAAAAGAAAACACTAAGATTGATAACAAGGCAATTTTTTTCATAATTTTACTCCTTTCAGTTACAAGTTTACAATTAATGGTTTACTAAACCTACTTCTCTTCACAATTTTCGACCATTGAAACAGATCAGCTCTTCTTTGATCCGAACTGCTGCATGATCCGGTCGAGTATAATCGCTACTATCACTATGCCTATGCCGGCCTCGAAACCCCTGTCCGGCTGCAGCCGCTGAATGGCCTTCCATACTTCCCCGCCGAGACCCTTGGCGCCGATCATCGCGGCGATCACAACCATCGACAGGGCGAGCATTATGGTCTGATTGACCCCGGCCATTATGGTCGGCGTTGCTATCGGCAGCTGAAGTTTGTAAAGCTTCTGAGACTTCGTGCTGCCGAAAGCATCGGCAGCCTCCACAAGCTCTTTAGGCACCTGCCTTATTCCCAGGCATGTAAGCCTTATTGCGGGCGGCATGGAAAAAATGACCGTGGAAAATATCGCAGCCACAGGGCCCAGTCCGAAAAAGGGTATGGCAGGTATGAGGTATACAAATGCCGGCATTGTCTGGGCGAAATCGAGCACCGGCATGATCAACCGGTAGAAAACCTGGTTCAATGCCGCGAATATTCCAAGCGGAATGCCGATTAATATTGCAAACACCGTGGAAATGAGCACCAAGGCAAGGGTACTAATTGTCGGCCCCCACAATCCCATATTCCAGATCAGTAGAAGTCCCAACAGTGTGAAAACCGCTATTCCCCTCCTCTTGCTGAGCAAAAAAGCAATCGCCGTAAAAATGAGGATCAGCAGCCAGGGCGGGAAAAACATCATTGCGCCCACCATTATGTCGATGCCCTGGCTCGTGATCTGCGAAAACGCTTTTGTAACAAAAGCGAAATTATCCGAAAGAAAATTGATTGCTGATTCTATCCAATATCCTACAGGTATTCTCAGATTTGTCATGATCCATTACCTCCGGCCTGAATTCCTTCGACAATTCCAGCCAGAAGAGATCCCTTTATGACCACCCCGAGCAGCTTGTCCTCTTCGTTGACGACAGCCACCGGAAAACTCGTCTCGGCCAGTATCGGAAAGAGTTCTATCGCCTGAGTGTCCGGAGACACCCGCTGAAAGTCCTCGGTTACAATGTTTTCCAAAGTCTTTTCTCCTCTTTTCAAGGCTTCCGAGGCAGCGTCCGCAGTCACCATCCCCACCAGTCTTCCGTCACGGCGGACGAAAATACTGGATATTCCCGCTTTCCGCATCTTGTGAAGCGCCGCTTTGGGGCCATCCGACTTGAAACCAGCAACAGCCGCAGGTTTCAACATCACGGATTCAGCGGTGATGATTTTTGTCATATCCACATCTTCGACGAAACGTGCGACATAATCGTTGGCCGGATTTGTAAGGATCTCTTCTGCAGTTCCCTGCTGGACCACATAACCGTCCTTCATGAGAACTATACGATCACCCAGCTTCAAGGCCTCGTCCAGATCATGACTGATGAACACGATCGTTTTCTGCATCTTGTCCTGCAGGGCCAACAACTCATCCTGCATGTCGCGGCGGATCAGGGGATCAAGTGCGCTGAAAGCCTCGTCCATAAGCATGATATCCGCATCGAGGGCAAGCGCGCGGGCAAGACCCACCCGCTGCTGCATTCCCCCGCTCAGCTGCCCGGGCATCGAGGTTTCCCAGCCCTTGAGCCCAACCTGCTCGAGGGCGCGCATCGCCGCGTCTTTTCTTGTTTGCGGATTCACATTCTGGATCTCGAGCCCGTATTCGACGTTCTCGACCACCGAACGGTGGGGAAACAAGGCAAAATGCTGAAAAACCATTCCAAAATGCTTTTGCCTGAATACCCTCAGCTGTTCCTCATCCAGAGCGGTGACATCTTCGCCGTTCACAAGCACCGAACCCGAGGTGGGATCTATCAAACGGTTTATACACCGGACCAGAGTGGATTTCCCGCTTCCGGAAAGCCCCATGATCACGAGAATCTCTCCTTCATTCACCGTGAAAGACACGTCCGCCACACCGACACCGTGCCCGGTTTTCTCCATGATTTCGTCTTTAGTCTCCCCATTTTCGAGCATCTCTATCACCTTTTCCGGGTGAGGCCCGAAAATTTTGTAAAGCCTCTGTATTTCTATTTTATCATTCATAGCTCTTAGTCCTGTAGCCGCTGAGTCCCGAGGGCCCAAGCCCATACAGCGGCATATTTTTAAGTTTCCGGCATCTCCATCATCTTCAATACCTGCTTCAACACCCCGGCAATGGCCTCCCTTCTTCCGGGCGGCAACGCAGCTAGTTCAGCGGAAAATCTTCCCTGGAGCGATAATGGTACATTCTCAGCCGTCAGCCTCCCCTGCTCGGTCACGGAAACCGTCACTTTTCTCCGGTCCACGTCGTCCCGGCTGCGCACAACAAGCCCGCCGGCTTCAAGCTTGTCCACCATCCACGTGATAGTGCCATGGCTGAGATACATGCGCCTGGCAAGTTCACTCGAGGTCAGCGGCCCTCCGGTGATGAGAAGCCGCAGGCACAAAACCTGCGCCAGGCTCAGATGGTACCTCCCGGCGAACTCCCTGCTGTGCTGCATCAGCGCATTGGAAATTCTTCGAAGAGCACAAAGAATAGCCTCATCACTGTGGTCTTCGGGTTCGGGTTTAGGTTTGTTCAAATCCATATCTATATATCTATTTCGCCGCCACAATTACGTGCGGCAGAATTCCCGTTGATTTCAAATTGTTTGATTGCAAAACTTTTGAAATCATATAGTTTTTAATCCGACATGTCAAGCCATAAATTTTAGCACTAGAACTACCTGAACAGACACAGTTTTTAGAACAAGCATTCAGATTCTTACTCGGGGAGAACTTAAAAATATGAAGGTCCCGCAGCGAAGCCCCCTGCATCGCCGGAACCATCAATAACAACATCGGCAGCTTGAAAGTTTCCCAGGATTTCAAGTATCCTTGGCCTAGGAATAAATACAGCAAAGCAGGAGGGCCTACCATGAAATGCTTCAAAAGAATCTTTTTGGCCGCGGCGATCCTGGTTCCATTGATTGCCGGCGTTCAATTGGCATCAGCTCAGGGTTTCGGAATGCTTTCCCAACCTGTACCTGAACAAAAAACATATCCCTGTCTTTCCGCAGGCGGGGGCCGTTATGTATTCGGTCAAATCTCCGAGTCAACCAAGGACCAGTTCATGCTGGACACTCAAAGCGGCCGACTGTGGAGGATAGGCGAGACCGGAACGGTTGGGCTTTTCCTGCAGCCGGTGCCCTACAAAAATGACAAGGGAGAATACCAGGCTGTTCCCGAGGAAACGGACCCACAACAATAGGCTTTATTTTCCGGCCTGATGCATTTCTCAAAAATAATTTCCACAAGATGTATTTTTTTGTTGAAAATGATGCCTTGAAGTTGATATCAGTTTGAAGTTTATGGTCGACGGTGGCGTAAAAAATTGTCCGGGAGTTGAAAACAGGGGCATTAGGCTCTTGTGTCTTGTTGAAACAATCGGCCCCTGAGTTTAACGGAACCGGGAAAACTTATATCGTTTGCCTTTTTACACAGCCGTCATTGGCGGGGAGCGGTTTCGCCTCGATCGGGTCGTTCCCTTTCACAGGTGGTATCGAGCGGCGGGTGCAGCGGAAAACGGACAGCGAATGCACCCGTCATTCGGCAACGTACAGCTACCCCGCTTTCGCTGCCGACGAAGCCGCGGCTGCGGTTCAGCAGTAAAGGCGCCGCCTGTTTTTTAACCTGTTACGAGAGGAAAATATATGGCGTTCACTTTTCAGTGACGATTCTCTCAGGCAAAGGGGTGCGCAGGAGGGAAACATTATGAAAGCATTAGGACGGCACATCCTGGTTGAAGTTTATGACTGCGACCCAGAGGTTCTGAACAATCGGGATTCCATTGAAAAATTCATGGTACAGGCCGCCGAACGAGCCGGGGCCACCATCTGCGGTTACTCCTTCCATGAGTTTTCCCCCCACGGTGTCAGCGGTGTCGTGGTAATCGCCGAATCTCATCTTTCGATTCACACTTGGCCGGAATACGGATTTGCAGCTCTTGACCTTTTCACCTGCGGCGAGGATGTAGATCCCTGGGTCGCGTTCGACTATCTTCGAAAAACTTTCAAGGCTGCCCACTCATCTCAGATTGAAATAAAAAGGGGACAATTTCCGTTTGATAAGGACCGGGTACGGCCGCATAAACCCGATCAGTGACGGGGCAGTATGAACCGTTGTGAACGGTTTTCTTCCTTTGACGGCTTTTCAACATTTTTTACCGAAACAAAAATCAGCGGCTGCCCGGACCGCGATGGTTTCCCCTCAAAAGATTTTTTTCTCCTACGGCAGGACCGCCGCATCCCGGCATTGTTCGCGAAAGCTGCATGATCACGCCGCAGGGCACGCCGCGTTCCCGAAGGACAATTTCTTATGACTTCACTCAAATGGTTCAGGGAGCTTTACAACAACAGCTACGGTCCTGTGATCAGGGTTGACAACGAGGTTGTCTCCGCCGACACAGGAATGCAGAAGCTGACGGTGTTTGAAAATGTCCATCTCGGCAGGGTTCTTCTGCTGGACGACGTTGTCATGCTTACCGAGAAAGATGAATTCACATACCACGAGATGATCGTTCACCCGGCTTTGCTGGCCCATCCGGAGCCTGCCGACGTACTGGTCATCGGAGGTGGAGACGGCGGATGCCTCAGGGAAATTTTGAAACACAAGGAAGTAGTAAACGCGGTTTTGTGTGAAATCGACCCCGGGGTTATCGAATACAGCAAAAAATTTCTGCCTTTTACTTCTTGCGGATTCGACTCCTCCCGGGTCACTATTCACATCGGCGACGGCATGCAGTACGTACTGGATAATCCCGGGGGTTTCGATGTCATCATAGTCGATTCCACAGACCCGGTCGGTATCGCCGAGGGCTTGTTTCAGAATCCTTTTTACCGGGGCTGCCTGAATGCTCTCAAACCCGGGGGAATTTTCGTTCAGCAGGCTGAGTCGCCCTTTTTCGATTTTGATACATGGGTTGATATTTTTTCTGAAGTGGGCCGAACCTTTTCAAGGGTATACGCATATGGTGCCGCGGTTCCCATGTATCTTAGCGGCTACTGGACGTTCGCTTTCGCCTCGGAGTCCCGGGATCCCTGGAGTGACTTTTCAATCGAGAGGGCCTCCGCCCTGCCAGGCCTCCGCTTTTACTCGTCACAATTGCAGCGAAGCTCCTTCCACTTGCCCGCTTTTGCCGAACTAGCACTGAAAACCGTTCTTGAACATTGATGAGGTCGTAAAAAGTCCCCAAGCCGCAGGGTCATTTCATCTGCATAAAAACCCTTCGAGGGAATACTCTCAGCTCGACATTTCCGTCGTAAAACTCCTGCCCGGGTCGACGAGCATTGCCGGATCGATTTGAGAAGGCCTATACCATTGCTTTGCGTTTTCATAACTATTTGCCGTAATTTCCAATTGTTGGAACCAACAATAATTTTCTGGCACGATCGATGCTTTATCTGATCTTCAAAAACACATTATCAAAACAGACACTCAAAAAGGAGGATTTTAAATGAAAAAAACACTGTTAATCGGAGCCCTGGTATTAATCCTTGCAACGGCGACCTTCGCAGTCGCCGGTCCTTACGGAAGAAAAGGCGGGCCTCATTTCGGCGCCGGAACCAGCGCGTGGAGCAACCTCGATCTCACTACCGACCAGGCAGAGAAGCTTACCGCGATGAGACAGTCCAATTTCGCGGAAATGCAAGAAATACGCAACAAGCTTTTTCAGAAGCGCGCCGAACTCCGTCTGGCATGGATGCAGGTTGAACCGGACGCAGGCAGAATCAAGGGCATCCAAAAAGAAATCAATTCCTTGGTGGCACAAAAGCAAGAAAAAATGGTCGATCACAGGTTGGCCGTGAGGAACATTCTCACTGCCGAACAGCTCACGCGCCATCTTGCCCAGAGCGGCTGGTGCGGTCAGAACAAGCGGTCGCCCGGAATGTATGGGAAAAGCGGCAAATCTTTCAGAGGAACGAACACATTCCGCGGACAGCACGCCCAGTTCGGTCCTGGAGCGTGGGGAAATCCTCCGGCGGCCCAATAAACTGTAACCCCTCTT
>CAYXDR010000175.1:0-4278 GCA_964463515.1 uncultured Desulfobacteraceae bacterium
AGTACCGTTGAACTACGTGAAGCCAAAAACAAAATTGAACCTGTTGCTCGCCCTGGTGGTGGGTTTGACATTGGGGGTAGGGCTCGCGTTCTTCCTGGAATACCTGGATAACACCATACGGGGCCCCGACCAGGTGGAAACCTATTTGAAATCCCCGTTTCTCGGGCCGGTGCCCATGTTCAAGGTCAGCACGAACGGCCGTGATGCCGCCTCGTTTTCCTCCGAGCTTGTCACGTACCATGACCCCAAGGGTGTCAGCAGCGAATCCTACAGGGGGGTAAGGAGCAGTGTGCTGTTAAGCCGGGCCAGTTCTTCGCCCAGGGTGATTCTGGTGACAAGCGCCGCTCCGAAGGAGGGAAAAAGCCTTACCACCGCAAACCTTGCCATCACCATGGCCCAGGCGGGCGGCAGCGTTTGCGTGGTGGACTGCGACATGCGGAAGCCTTCCATGCACAAGCTTTTCAATTTACCCAGAGAAAGGGGGGGGCTGTCAAACATTCTCGCCGAAGGGACGGATTGGAGAGATGTGGTGCACTCGACGGCCGTCGACGGCCTTGACGTGATCATATCCGGGCCGGTGCCGCCGAATCCTTCCGAGCTTCTGGGCTCTGAGCCCATGCACAGGCTTCTGAATTCGCTTAAGGACGCCTATCAATATGTGCTGATTGATTCCCCGCCGGTCTCCGCAGTGACGGACCCTGTGGTGCTTGCCGGGTTGAGCGACGGGGTGGCCGTTGTCGTACGGTCCGGATGGGTGCCGAGAGGGGCCATCCAGGCAAGCATAGAAAAGCTTCTTGCGGTGGAAACCCGGCTCCTCGGGGTGATTTTGAACGGAATGGAATCAGGCGGTAAGGATGGATATTATCACGGCTATTACTACTACCATTACTACTACGGGGAGGAAGGAGAACGTAAACGATCGAAGCGAAGATCCAAAAGCAAGAAATGATGGCCCCGTAAAAAGACCGCCCCCCGGGCAATCGGCGATTTCGGGCACGAGGTAGATCCTTATTAGAACTCTTAGGGCATCATCGATTCCCCCTCATGGAGAAAATAATTTTCATTCTATATCTCGTAGTATCGGTTCTGGGAGTAATGTTTTCCAGCACAAGCTCCCCTGTTTTATTCTGCATTGTGTTCCTTGTTATCCCGTTGTGCACGCTGGTGCTGATTTTGATGAGCATTGGAAAGGACCCTAGGACGGGGAAAGCCCGCCTGAAATTTCCCAAGACAGGTTTCGGAGCGGCATTTTTGCTGATTCTGTGTTTTCAGTATTTTCAAATAACGCCCCTTCCTGCGGCTCCCTTCAAATTTATATCCCCGGAAGCCTTCTTGGTCGGCCAAATGTCCGTGCCTGCTCCGGTTGAAGCGCAAGGAGGCGCACGGGAGCAATTTTTCACACTTGCACCTTACAGCGATCCGGTGGAAATATCCATCATGCATACAGCGGGCCTTGGCCTTTTTTTTCTGGGTTTTATTTATGTTTTGAATACACGCAGAAGAATAGACCTCTTTTTCGGAGTGATGCTGGCAGCGGTATGCCTAAAGGCGGTGTTTTCCGTATTCGGCTTCCTTGAGAACTCGGAAGCGGCCGCTGGGGAAGGGGCGTTGATCGGCCTGGACTTTGTGCTGGGCGCCGGAGTGATTACTTCAGCGGCTTTTTCAGGCGCCCTGGTTTCGAGGCCCCGAAAAAAGAATCGACGACCCCGGGTCGATGAATCTGTTTCAGAAGAAAGCAGGAGGTCGATTTCAAGAAGGCCGGAGTCTTTCACAAGGCTTTTCGCAGTGCTTTGCGGGATCATTTCCTCGGCAGCCCTTGTTTCGAGCCTTCAGTGGAATGCCCTGACCTTTGGCGCGGCGCTGATTGTGTTGTTCCTGATTGTGTTCACGCTCAAGGCCGGTTTCGGCAGAGTCGGGGCAGTCGCTTTGCTGGTGGTGGTGGCAGCTGCAGTTGCTGTTTTAGCGATCCTTCCCGGCAATCATGTTTCAAAATCCGCTTTGCCGGATGTGAACGATGTGGAGGTCTTTAAGGATTATTTCTGGGCCGGGGCCGGCATGGGAAGCATTGAACACTTGCCGGTGAAATACCAGATGGAAGAAAGCACTTGGAGTCAGAAGGCGGATGCCTGGAGCCGGGTTTCAGCATTTTTCGCCGAATTGGGGGTGATGGGGGCGTGCCTGTCTGCTGCGGCCTTTGCATGGTTTATCATGGTCCTGATGCGGCGCTGGCGGAAAAGACGGGATCCTTATGCCGTATTTCTTGGTTTTCTTCCATTGGTAATACTGGTTTATACCTGCATGTTTTCATTTGCCGGGTACAGGGCACCGGGCACCGAAGGTTTCATTGCAGTCTTCAGCTTGGGGGCAGGGGGGTGGGCCGCGCTTCACCTTAAGCGCAGGGCGCGTTATCAAAAGGTGATTTTCGATTATCACGCATTTCCGGTTTTGAGCCCCAAGGGCATGGGGGTTTTCTGTATTGTCCTGGCGCTTGCGTTTTTGCCTGTGCATCGATCCCTGGCCGGGCTCCTGGTCAAGAAGGAACTTGGTGCTGTTTCGTCCGGGGTTTCCGGGCAAACGGCCGAATCGGGCACCGGCGGTGTTTTGAAGGCGATACGGTGGGAGCCCGGAAGCGCCGAACACCGATACCGGCTTTATCTTGCTCTGTCCGCGGAGCGGGACGCGTTGCCCGCAGACCGTGGTGAAGATCGACAGTTTTTCACTTCGAAGATCATAGATGCGCTGGAGGCTGCGATCGAACTAAACCCAATGCATGTGCGCTTTCATCTTGCAGCTTCAAAAGAATACGCTGCTCTTCGTGAAATGCCGGACTACCGGAGCAGGTGGTTTCCTGCCGCAGATATCTCGGTGGAGCGGGCGGCTTATCTCGCAGGCGATAAAGGCACTCTCGTGCAAAAGGAAATCGGAGACTACTGGATCATGCGTTCGAAGACGATAAGTCCTGTGGATCCCCGGCACCGCACAGCCTGGGAAAAGGCCCTTCGTCACTACCGTGCCGCACTGAAACTGAAAAAGGGAGAAGACTTTAATAGAATGAAAGAAGATATTTTTGATTATATATGGCATTTTTACCCAGATGAAAGTTTTCTTGCTCCTTTAAAAAATTTGGAAAACAAAAGGAGTTAAATTAAAATAGGTGTTTGAATGTTAAAAAAAGTCCTTTTCTCCTTATTTTCCGGTTTGGTGGTGTTCGGATTCTGCCACCTGATTTCCAACCACACCCATCTTCTGACCGGTATCGAAAGAAACCTCCAGAGGGGGTTTTTCTTCCTGAGGGAATATGATGCCGGAGAGGAAAACCCGCTTGTGTCCGCGGAGGCGAAAATCCTGGGTTTTGACGAAGATGCCATCGCCGCGATTGGAAAGTGGCCGTGGAAGCGTTATGTACACGGGGAGTTTCTTCGCAATGTAGGGACGTTTTCCCCGAGGGCGGTCCTTTTTGATATCATTTTCGCCACGCGGGAAACCGTTCCTTCGTTTGTCGAAAAGAAGCTTCAGGCCTACCCGGAAAGCAGTGCCCTTGTGGAGCAGGCCTTCGATGATATGGATGGCTATTTCTCAGGGGCACTGAAGGAACATGACAACGTATACCTGGATTTGCACCTGATCGAGCAGCCCAGGCCGGAACTTCCGCCCTCCTACCAGCAGCGGATACTCTACAACGAGGATCGGATCAAACTTTATTCCCAGCCCGTGGATGGAAACGAAAGTCTTCTCCTTTTTCATTCCCTGCAGCCGATAGTAAAAATGTTCGCCGAGCATTCCCACCCGGTGGCCATAAACGTGCTTCCGGACGATGACGGAGTAACGAGGTTCTTCCCTCTCTATTACACCTATCAGATGAGTGACGGTTCCAGGTGGAACGTTTTTACCGCGGTGCTTTCCTTGCTGCAGAGATATTACAGGGTGGGTCTCGGTGACATAGTTTTAACAAGGGATCATGTCGTTCTGCGAAACGCCGGTGTGCCGGTTCTGGACGAGGACACGAAGAAGCCCGTTGTGAGCATCCAGGATTTTCAGGAGATTCAGGGAGGGGTTTCAAACCCGGCTCCAGCCGAAGGATATCCGTATAATCGAAACCTGTTTCTTTCTCTTGTCGGGCGCCTTAGGCTTGGTATTCAAACGGAGGACAAGGTGCCCCGTTTTCCCGTTCACCTGCTTAAAAAAGCTGACGGCGGACTTGAGATCCTGGACGGGTGGGAGGCCTATGACGCAGCCTTAAGTGCAGGTTCGAAAAAGATCCAGACTGTTTTTTACCGT
>CAYXDR010000175.1:4288-6846 GCA_964463515.1 uncultured Desulfobacteraceae bacterium
GAAGAGGATGTTAAGATTGACACTCCTCTCCCCGGGTTTGTTTTCATCAATTACGCGGGCCGGGAAAAGGTTTTCACTCTCGACCCGGCCACTGGCCGGATGGGGAGGCACACTCCCATTCCCACCTCCAGCTATAAAGAAGGCTATCTGATGGAAAAGCTTCCCCGTGTTCCGGAAATGGATCAGTCCGGGGACATTTCCGAAGGCTGGGACACCATCCCCCTCGAGGAGTGGTTCCTGGCCAGGTGTGAAAGAAAGGGCAGGCGGATATACGAGGAAGCACTCGAGTTTTTAGGGGAAGATCGGGCCACGGATGAAGCAATAGCTGCTTTCATGAAGCAAAGACCCTGGGATGGGAAATATTTTTACTATTTTATCTTCTTTATGAACACCGGGGCCATGCCGGGAAACCTGCGGAGCCTGGCCGGCCAATACGAAGAGTTCGGAAAGGAGACGGGGCAGGCACCTGAGTATTTTTTCGACGAAAAGCAGATGGTTCTGGCGCTGATCGATGCATACATGGAACGTTTCGACCGGTATCTGGGCAGGTTCATTTTCGCCGGCGCTACTGCTGTGAGTCTCGGTGATATGCAGCAGACACCCTACGGCGCCATGAGCGGGATCAGCACAATCGTTAGTGCATTCAACACAGTTGTAACTCAAAATCAGCTCACCATGTCCAGGCACATCCCGGGTTTTGATGTGCTGATACTGCTTTTGATGTCCATCGGCTGCGTCTTTGTATACCGCATGACAAGTATCAGGATAAACGGGTTTGCTTTTGCGGCGTTTTTCCTGGGGACTTTGGTAGTTGCCTTTACACTGTTTATCCGTGAAAATTTCCTGTTGAGGAGCGTGCCCCTGCTTCTTGCCTGCAGCATGGGTTTTCTTGCGATAACAGTGTACAAGGTTCTTACCGAGCAGAAAAACAAGCGATTTTTAAAGTCGACTTTTTCGAGTTACCTGGCCCCCGAGATAATCGATGAAATGTACCAGGAACGGATTTTCCCGAAGCTCGGGGGGGAAACCAGGCCGATAACCGCGTTTTTCAGCGACATCGCAGGCTTTACGTCATTTTCGGAAACATTGCCCCCGGAGCGCCTGGTGGAACTTTTAAACGAGTATCTTTCGCATATGACCGAAATCCTCATCGAGCACGGAGGCACGCTTGATAAATATGAGGGAGATGCCATCATAGCCTTTTTCGGTGCTCCGGCCTTTCACCCGGACCATGGCATCAGGGCATGCAGGGTCGCCCTGGCAATGCAGGAGCGCCTGGCGGAGCTACGTCTTCGCTGGAGTGCTGAAAGGGCTGATGAAGCAGCGTCCGGCAGGTCCGATGCTGTCTCACCCGAAAAGTGGAGGCCCGGAGACAGATGGCCTTCCGCCGTTCACAACATGAGGATGAGAATCGGGCTCAACAGCGGAGATGCGGTTGTCGGGAACATGGGAAGCACCATGCGCATGAACTACACTATGATGGGCGACACGGTGAACCTGGCGGCCCGTGTGGAGGGGCTCGGGAAGCAGTACGGAGTCTTTCTCATGGCGACTGAAAACACACTGAACCAGCGTTTTCCGGACGAAAAGGGCTCTCTGAAAACCGTGAGGGAGCTCATGGAAGTGCGGTTCGTGGACAGGGTGGCCGTGGTCGGCCGTTTAGAAGCGATCGGTGTCTATGAACTTATCGCAGAAAAAGGACAGCTGAGCCAAAAGGAAAGGGATTTGATAAGGTTGTTTGATGAAGGGATGCGCAGCTATCAGGAGATGAAGTGGGATGAAGGCATTGCGGCTTTTACCGAAGCTCGCCCTCTGGAGCGTTTTCCGGACTTCGGCATCACTCCCTCGGATGTATTCATCGAACGCTGCCGGGCATTCAGGGAAAATCCGCCGGTTCCTCGTGGGGAGGTTTGGGATGGTGTTTACAGGATGGAGAAGAAGTGATGGTGGCGGATGCGCCGGGGATTGTTTCCAGGCGGTATTTTCCGATCAGATCGGGTTAAGGCTGCACCGCGGATTATATATTAGTGGTGGATCAGCAAAGAAATTTTTGCTTGACTCACGGTCCGATTAAAGGTAGGAAAGTTCTGTAATGCCTTTTGATTCTTATTTAGAAGGCCTAAACGGTTTTGCGGGGAAATACCTGTAAGATTTTATGGGTTTCTATGCCACTTGGTATTTATTCCGGCATAAAAAATTGGATAGGCAGTGCTTACCCGGTAATATTGGACAACAACCAAGAATTTTTTTGATTCAGGGCACCCGGAAAAATGCGTGACAGAAAAGGAGCTTGCTTATGAAGACTTTATTCCGTTACCTGGTTCTTGCTGTTTTTATGTTGACGGCCCTCTTTGTTTGCAGTGCTCAAGCCAGTGTTCCCATAGGAAAGATATCCGGTTTTAAGGGAGACGTGGTGATCCAGTCCGACACTTCGGTCCGCAAGGTGACCCAGATCGGGCAGATCGTGAATCACGAAGATAAAATTCAGACCAAGGACGGTGAAGTGCAGGTGACCTTCGATGACGGGGCCCAGATGAAGGTAAGGCCCTATACCACTG
>CAYXDR010000176.1:0-6736 GCA_964463515.1 uncultured Desulfobacteraceae bacterium
GAGAGATATTCTTGATGGAAAGCACCGCCCTTCGTGTTCTTCGTGGTTCAAGAAAGAAAGATAAACCGCGAGGACGCTTCGGGGCTAATTGCCTATGGTTGCAACCATAACGCCCTTGATTGTATGAACACGGTTTTCTGCCTGGTCAAAAACTTTGGATCGTGGATGCTCAAACACTTCGTCTGTCACTTCGCACACATCGGGGAATTTCATGGAGATTTCCGTATCGGGACCATGGAAGCTCGGCAGGCAATGAAGGAAAATCACGTCCGGATTTCCTGTTTTACCGATCATTAATTCATTTACCTGGTAGGGTTTTAGGATGGCGATACGCTCCCGCAGCAGACTTTCTTCACCCATGGAGACCCATACATCCGTGTAAATTACGTCCACACCCTCGACACCTTCATCGATGTTTGAAGTCCTGCTGATTCGTGCGCCGCTGCTGAGTGCAATTTCTCTGGCTTCGGCCAGAAGGCCCGGTTCCGGGAACAGGGATTCATCGGTGACTATCCTGAAATCAAGGCCCATTTTTGCCGCACCTATCATAAGGGAATTAGCCACATTATTGCTCCCGTCACCGACATAGGCCATCCTGGTTCCTTCCAGTGAGCCGAGGCATTCCTTTACCGTCATGAAGTCCGCAAGCACCTGGGTGGGGTGGAATTTGTCGGTCAGCCCGTTCCATACCGGCACCCCGGCATAGGCTGCGAGTTCTTCCGCTGTTTGATGTGAATAGCCCCTGAACTGTATTCCATCGAACATCCGCCCCAGCACCCTCGCGGTGTCTTTCACGCTTTCCTTTTTTCCGAGCTGAATATCGTTTTTGCCAAGGTATTCAGCATGGCCGCCTTCATCATTGCATGCGACCACGAAGGCGCACCGGGTCCTCGTGGAAGGTTTTTCGAAAATCAAGGCAATATTTTTCCCTTCAAGATTCCTGCCCCGGACACCGGATCTTTTTCCCTGCTTCAGTTTGATGGAAAGAGACAGTAGGTAATCAATTTCATCCGCTGAGAAATCCTTTAGAGTCAAAAAATTCTTTCCTTTCAGATTGACTGCCATTTGCCTCTCCCCTCGTCCAACCAAAGATAGGTTAAGGTATCATTCGCTCAATGTCGGCGCTTTTTTTGAGCTCACTCAAATGTTCGGCGGCGGCCTTTTTACCCTTTTCCTGTTTCAAATGCACAATCAGGCGATCCTTGATTTCAGCCAGAGGTACTATGCTTTCAGGCTGTTTTTCAACTGTTTGTATCAAATGAAGGCCGAACTGGGTCTGAACGATTTCACTTACCTCCCCCGGCTCAAGAGCGAATGCAGCTTCTTCGAATTCTTTCACCATCTGCCCTTTGCCAAAAAAACCCAGATCTCCGTTTTGTGAAGAGCTGGGGCAGTCGGAATATTCCTTGGCGAGTTTTCCGAAATCCTCTCCGTTTTCAACCTTTTCACTGAGGGAAGCAAGCAGCTCCCGGTTTTTTTCAAGAGTTTCCGGAGCTTCGTCGGGTTTCGTTTCCAACAGTATATGCCGCGCCCTTACCTGTTCAGGCTTTGTAAACGCTTCGGGGTGTTCCTCATAGAAAGTGGTTACCGCCTCATCGGTCACGTCGGCCTTTTGCACGAAGACTTCATCTACATATTCGCTGATGGACATGCCTCTTTTTATGTGCTTTTCAAGCTCCTTTTCATTCATATTCATATCCGCCAGGGCTTTTTCGAAAATCTCCTTGTCCGGGAAACGCTCTTTGAGCTTATCCATCCGGGATTGCAAGGATTCTTCATCAATGGAAACACCGGCCTTGACGCTTTCCTGATAAAGAAGCTCCCTGTTTATCAATTCATCCATCACCCGGGTTTTCAAGGATTCCGGGCCGTCTTTGCCCTCCTGCGTATTAAGCCCCTTGGCAACGGCGTTTCTCATTTCCCATTCGAAATCCGACAACGGGATGGGCAAACCGTTGACCCTGGCAACCGGATCAGGTGCTTCAGTCTTTTGCGGCTCTCCAAAAGCTGGCTGGATGTGAGCCGAAAGGGATGCAGTCAAGCATAAAGCTAAAATTCCAAAAAACAAGCGGTGCATAAAAATCTCCTTTTTTCCGGCCGTTGCACGCACCGCAGGCCGACAGCGTGCCCGGTCGTTTCTTTGATTCGTGTCAGTGTTAATCCCGCGCCGGTGCACAATCGGAAGTATCTCCTGCGAGCTTCGAAAGTGCATGGGGCAGGGCCGGCAGAACAACTTCCAGGTTTTCCAATGCACCACGGGTGCTTCCCGGAAGGTTCACTATAAGACAGGTGCGTCTAACTCCAGCCACCGCCCTCGAAAGCATTGCATGAGGCGTTATAGACATGCTTTTCGCGCGCATGGCTTCTGCTAGGCCGGGCACCGTGTAGTCTATGACCTGTTCGGTCGCCTGCGGAGTGACATCTCTGGGGCTGAGCCCCGTTCCCCCGGTGGTAACTATCAGCGACAAGTCTTCTTCGTCAACCCATTGGGCAAGTGTTCGGGCGATCAGGTCCTGTTCGTCGGGCACTATTTGGTAAATTACGACCGAATATCCCTGGGAGACAAGCAGGCTTGAAACAGCCTGGCCGCTTTCATCGATTCTCAGTCCTGCATGGCCTTTATCGCTGATCGTCAGCACACCAGCTTTAATATCCGTCGGCATGGTGATCCTCCAGTCCTGCCATGAGCACAAAATCCGAAACACCTCCACGGGAAGACCCGGGTGAATGCTTCGGATTGTGGGAATGATTTATTGGATACTTAATATGTTACTCCTGCTCTTTGGCTGCCGCTATTATCTTTTCCGCCAGCTGAGCGGGTACTTCTTCATAATGAGAATGCTCCATAGTAAAAAAGCCGCGGCCTGCGGTCATCGAGTTCAAGTCGAGGGCATATTTGAGAACTTCGGCCATGGGGACGTTCGCTTTTATGATCTGATTTTTCCCCATGCTGTCCATACCCAGCACCCTTCCTCTGCGGCCGTTCAGATCCCCCATGACATCACCCATCACTTCCTCGGGCACCGTGATTTCCATTTTCATCACCGGTTCCAGTAATATGGGGTTGGCCTCCTGAATCGCCTTTTTCAGGCACATGCTGGCCGCTATTTTGAAGGCCATTTCCGAGGAATCAACATCATGTGACTTGCCGTCGTAGAACCGCACTTTCAGATCCACGAGGGGGTATCCGGCGAGAAAACCCTGTGGTAAGGCTTCGACAATACCTTTCTCCACCGCCGGAACAAAATTGCGGGGAACATTCATACCTACAAGGGCTTCTTCGAATTCAAATCCGGAATCCCGTTCCATTGGACTTACGTCAAAATGAACTTCCGCGAACTGTCCGCGCCCGCCGGTTTGTTTTTTGTGTCTGTAAATGACTCCTTTGACTTCTTTCTTTATAGTCTCCCGATAAGGAACCTTAACCGGGTTAAGATTTACTTCGACGCCGTACTTGCGATGCAGCTTTTCACATGTAGCTTCGAGGTGGATTTGCCCTGTCCCGGAAAGGACTATATCTGATGTGGTTTGATCCCTGCCGAGCTTCAGGGTAGGGTCTTCGTCGAGAAGTTTGGACAAAGAACTGAAGACTTTGTCTTCAGTGCCCTGCACTTTCGCTTCCACTGCATACGAAATAACGGGGGGCATGGGCTCCGCCGCCTTATAGACAATCGGATCGTTTAGCGCACAAAGAGTGTCACCCGTGGCTGTTTCTTTCAGTTTCGGGATCGCCACTATATCGCCAGCAGCTGCAGCTTCTATGGGGTGTTGCTTTTTGCCCTCCATTAAAAACAACTGGCTGAATTTTTCCTTTAAATCCTTGGTGGAATCATAAACCGTGCTATCAGATTCAAGTTTGCCGGAAAAAATGCGCAAAAGAGTAAGCTTGCCGGCAAAAGGGTCGGCAACGGTCTTGAAAACAAGACCTGAAAACGGTGCGTTTTCATCTGGCGACATTTCCTTTTCTTCGTCGCTGCCGGGTTTTACGCCTTTCTTGGGGGGTCTTTCCGCTGGGGAGGGGAAAGCTTGTATAATCAGATCCATTAAATTGGGAACCCCGATGTTCAAAGTGGCAGAACCGCACATGAGTGGAATCAGCACCCCGGATTTGACCCCCTGCACTAGAGTGTTTTCGACCTCTTCATCGCTGAGTTGTTCGCCCTCGAGGTATTTTTCCATCAGCTCGTCATCCGCCTCGACGATATTTTCGATCATCTTTTCGCGCCACTCCAAGGCGGATTCCTCGACTTCGGCCGGTACTGCAGCACCTTGAAACTTACCGCTGCCGTCCTTGGAATAAATATATGCCTTCATTTTGACCAGATCCACGATACCCTCGAACGCTTCCTCGGAACCTATGGGTATGGCAATAGGAGTGGCCTTTGTCTGAAATGTAGCGTCAATATCATCCACCATTCGGTAGAAATCGGATCTTTCGCGGTCAAGCTTGTTTATGAAAACGATCCTGGGTAAAGCCTCCTGATCAATGAATTCCCACACTTTTTCAGTGCCGACCTTTACACCAGCGGTAGAATCTATAACGACAACAGCGGCATCGGCTGCTTGAAGCGCAAGCCGGGCTTCTGAAATGAAATTGTAGTCCCCAGGGGTATCGAGCAGATTGATTGTCTGCTTTTTCCAGGTGCAGTGGTGAACTGCAGTGCTGATCGTTATTCCTCTTTTGACTTCCTCGGGCTCATAATTAAAGTTGGAGGTGCCGTCGTCTACTTTACCGAGTTTGCTGGTTGCCTTTCCGTTGAATAGCATGGCCTCGGCCAACGAGGTTTTTCCGGATCCCGCATGAGCCAAAAAAGCGATATTTCTGAGTTGTTCGGTTTTTCTTTCCATACAAAACCCCTTCCTGATCAATCTTGAATTTCGTACACCTTAGCCCGCCGTTTATCGTCGAAACCTGAAGGGGGCACCTCCCCAATGTACTCTTTGCAAGTGCCGTAACAGAAGTGCGGTCAAGAACGATTATGCCCGGCGTTTACGCCGTGAAAATAAAGTCAAATTGGAAGCCTACATCAAGCTTTAAATCAAAGTCAAGACTAGAATAAAAGTCCCATATTTTTTCATTGCCAATTCGCCCAAAAATGTTAGACTTCATTTTTTGAATTGGCCTGGAGGCGGGGTCATTAAACATATCTCGGGGGCTCCTGTGCAACTTGCGCCACTGATAGATTCGTTCATTGAATACCTGGAAAGCGGGAAGAATTACTCGGCCAACACGGTGAAAGGCTATAGGGGGGACCTGTTGCAGTTCATGGCTTTTCTCAGTGAACACATGGAGACGGGCGAAGCCGGTGTTTCCATAGAAGCAATAGATATTTCACGAATAAGGCAATATCTCGGTTTTCTTTTTTCAAGGCTGGGGCGAAAAACCATAGCCCGAAAGCTGTCCGCTTTGCGATCGTTCTTTGTTTTTCTTGAAAAGCGGGGGATTGTGGCCTTGAATCCCGCTGCGGAGATTTCCTCACCGAGGCTGGAGAAAAAGATACCTGTCTATCTTTCTGTGGACGAAATGTTCCGTTTGCTTGAATCCTCCGACCGGCTAGACACCCTTGGCCTTAGGGATAGGGCAATTCTGGAAATGCTTTATTCAACTGGTCTCAGGGCAGGGGAACTAACCTCCTTGAATTTAGAAGATGTTAATTTCATTGAACATCTTGTCCGTGTTAAAGGTAAGGGAGGAAAAGAGCGGATCGTACCCGTGGGGAGGCAGGCTGCTGCCGTTATCGAACGTTATTTGAAAGCAGCAGAGAGCCTCCGCAAAAAGAAGCAGAGGAATGAAAAACGCGGCGGTGCATTATTTGTCAATTTTCGCGGTGACAGGCTTACCAGCAGGAGCGTTCGATCGATTGTAAAACGATATGCGGGCCGGAGCGCGCTACCGTCTGACACCAGCCCTCATTCGATGCGCCACAGTTTTGCTACACACCTGATGGACGGAGGGGCGGATTTGAGGTCTGTGCAGGAATTGCTTGGACACGCCAGCCTTTCTACGACTCAGAGGTATACTCACGTAAGCCTTGACCGCCTGATGGCGGTATATGATGAATCCCATCCCAGAAGCAAATAGCACTTTATCGTGACTTTGCTGAGGAGCGGTTGAAGATGTTTTCGCTGGAAAACGGAGGAAAGGTCACTTCCGGTGCGCGGTTTCGGTCTACCACCATTTTGTCGGTGAGAAAAGACGGATGTACCGTGATGGCCGGCGATGGTCAGGTCACCCTTGAAGATACGATAATGAAACATCGGGCCGCGAAGGTTCGGATGATGTACAAGGATCAGGTGCTGGTGGGTTTCGCCGGCGCGTCTGCCGATGCCTTCAGCCTGCTCGAACGGCTGGAAGGCAAGCTTGAGGCGTTCAATGGAAATTTGACCCGGGCTGCGGTTGAACTGGCTAAAGATTGGCGTACTGATCGTGTTTTGAGGAGACTGGAGGCGTTGCTGCTTACTTCAGACTGCGAACATACCTTTATTGTTTCCGGCAACGGAGATGTAATAGAGCCTGATTTACCGGTGGCCGCGATTGGCTCGGGGGGAGCCTATGCTCTTGCCGCGGCGAGGGCTCTTGTTGATTACTCCGAACTGTCGGCTGCCGAGGTGGCGCGCGAGGCCATGAAGATAGCCGCATCGATTTGCATCTATACCAACGAACATATAAATATCCAAGAATTGATGGTATCGTAAAAAGTCAAAATAACGATGTCCCTCGGGGTCGGGGTCGCTA
>CAYXDR010000177.1:0-6729 GCA_964463515.1 uncultured Desulfobacteraceae bacterium
AAAAGTCCCCAAGCCGTCATTCCGGCGTAGGCCGGAATCCAGAAGTCATTGGAATGACTGGACCCCGGCTTGCGCCGGGGTGACGATAAAGGGGATCTTTTGACTTTTTACGACCTCATCAACGGTGGTTCAATCGTACTGTTATTTTAAAGCTCCGGCGGATACATGTCTTCAATGAGCTGGGAGTATTTTTTTTCAACGACATGGCGTTTGAGTTTAAGTGTGGGGGTGAGCTCTCCGCTCCGCTGGGACCACTCCTCGGTAAGCAGCCTGAATTTGCGTATCTGTTCGGCCCTTGCGTATCCGGCGTTACATTTGGCTATTTCCCGTTCATAAATTTCCTGGACGCGGGCATCTTCCAACAAAGATTCCATTGATTCGGCTTTCACTCCCTGACCCGCAGCCCATTTCAACAGTTCTTCAAACGCGGGTACGATCAGTGCCGAAAGGTATTTTCTTCTCTCTCCGATTAGGGCGGCCTGTTCAATGTACTTAGAAGATTTGAGGGTGTCCTCGATATTCTGGGGGGAAATGCTTTTTCCGCCGGAAGTGATGATCACTTCCTTCAGTCGTCCGGTTATGGTCAGGCACCCTTCTTCGTCGATGGCTCCGATGTCTCCAGTGCGGAAAAAACCGTCTTGGGTGAATACGGATTGGGTCGCCGCTTCATCCTTGTAGTAGCCCATCATCACCTGCGGCCCCCTTATGAGGATTTCACCGGAAGAATCGATTTTGACTTCGGTGCCGCTGAGAGGGGTCCCCACGGATCCGGGGCGGATTTTTCCCGGCCTGTTGACGTGAGTGACAGGGCTGGTCTCGGTCAGCCCGAACCCTTCCAGCACGACGATCCCCATGCCCAGGAAAAACTCCGCGTCCTTTACAGACAGTGCTCCCCCGCCCGAAACTGCGAATTTGAGCCTTTCCATTCCCAGGGCGGCTTTCAATTTCGAAAAGACAAGCCTGTCGGCGGCGGCATAAAGGATGGCGGAGAGGCCTTTTCTCTCTTTCGCATTGCAGACATAATCCAGATTGCGGGCGGCGCATTTCATTGCCATAACGAACAGCGCCTTTTTGACCGCCGAAGCATTTTTCACCTTTGCAAGAACGCCTGTATGGATCTTTTCATATAGTCTGGGCACGCTGACTATCATGGTGGGCTTTATTTCCTGGAGATTTTGCTGAATGGTCAAAAAGCTTTCGGCAAAGGCCACTGTAGCTCCCATTTTAATCGGCAGGTAAAATCCTGCAGTCCTCTCAAGGGCGTGAGAAAGAGGAAGAAAAGACAGAAACAGGTCTTCAGGTACAAGGGTGCCGGAAAAATCCGACATGATCTGGTTCACGTTGGACATAAAGTTGCCGTGAGACAGCATCACTCCCTTGGGCGGCCCTGTGGTGCCGGATGTATAAATTATTGTTGCGGGATCCTCACCGCGGAGGGCCTTGAGTCTGCTCTCGAAAAGAGCGTCTTTATGGGCCGAGCGTCCTTCGGCCAATGCCTTTTGAAAAGAGATTGTCTTATCTCCGGTAACCGCTGGCTCGTTAAATGAGACGACGGCTTGAAGCCTGGGTAGCTGAGTCTGCAGCTCGAGAATCTTTTTAAGATGTTCGTCTTCTCCGGTGAAGCACATCCTGCTTTCCGAATGCTCCAGGATGTAGCGTGCCTCCTCTGCGGAATCGGTCGAGTAAACAGGGACATCCACCGCGCCGATCGAAAGCGCCGCAAGGTCCGCGACCCACCATTCGAAGCGGTTGGGGGAGAAAATGGCGATGCGGTCGCCGGGCCGGATGCCCCGGGACAACAGAAATCCGGACAGCTCGCGGACCATGGTTTGCATGGAGGTCCAGGAAATGGGCTTGTAAACGCCGCCGGTTTTGTAAAAGATACACGGCCTGTCGGTGTACCTGTCCGCCTGCATTTGAAATACCGGCGGCATCGAGGTTTGAAACGTTGTCCCCATATAAAGCCTCCATCTTGAACCTGTTCGGGGAACCAGCCGTCAAATGCGCGCATGGAGTTCAGCCTGCGGTGGAACCGCCGTATGTCCTTTGAAATACGGAAATTATGCTGGGGTAAGGTATGCGTGATATATGCCGGAGACCATACCGACCCGCTTATAGCACATATCCCCTCAGGGGAGCCACCTTTAATTCCATGGTTTGGGTTGAAACTACTTCTTGAATATGAATGAGTGTTCCGGTATTCTAAGGACTTAAACAACATTTGGATACAGCTTTGGAAAAGCCGCGGCCGGCAGGAAGAACCTGCTCAAGGGGTCTTTTGCGGGTGTTGGAGGGGGATCTATGAAAATTTTTGGCGGTTGTGTCTTGAGAGGAGGATTGGGGCTGTTGTGCCTGTTTTTGGGTGCATGCTCGGTTATACCCAGGCTTAATGTTTCTTATGTGACGCCTGCCGGCGCCGATGCTCCTGTGAGGGAGGAAATCGGTCTGAGGGTGGAAGACGCCCGTAACGATGGAAATATTTTCGGCTCCGCGGCCGCATCGCGGCTGGGGGGCAATATCCAGATGGTTTCTTTGTCTGTGGGGCCATCGTTGGAGCAGTCGACTCCTGAGGGGATTTTTGACGTTCCCGGGTTGATGCGGGAAGCTTTCAAGCGGAAATTGACAGCAGCCGGTTTCAATCCGGAGACAACAGGGGCGAATGACAGCCCGGTTGTAGTTATCGTGGTCAAGGAATTTTTTCTTGACCTTGTCAAGCACAACTGGACAGGGCGGATTGCTTATGATGCTAAATTGCTGGTGGACGGCCGTGTCAAAGTGACAAGGTCCATAGAGGGTTCCGCCAAAAGATTAAATGCCCTCGGGCGCGCGGACGCCGATACTTTGGTCGGGGAATTGTTTACGGATTGTGTAAACAGGCTGGATTTGCATGGGCTGTTCGAGGTTGCGGGGATGGCTTTGCCATAGATATGACGATGAACGCAGACAATAAAATTTTTTTGAAATTTCAAGATCATATAGAAAAAATTAATATCGAGCTTCACCGGGTGCTGGAGGCCAAAGAGCCCATTGCAAAAGAGATGGGCTGTTATGCATTGCTTGGCAGGGGCAAGCGTTTGAGACCTCTGCTGTTTGTGCTTTGCGCCGAACTTTGCGGCTACCGTGGCAGGGATATATACCGGCTTTCGACTCTTTTCGAATATGTACATGCCGCTTCCCTTCTGCATGACGACGTGCTCGATAATGCAGAGGTTAGGCGTAGAAGACCTTCGGTGAACAATCTATGGGGCAACCATGCGGCGGTGATAGCGGGTGATTTTTTGTACTGCACGGCATCGTCCATAAGCCTCGAAGCTGAAAACATGGGTTTTTTCAGAATACTTGCCGAAACCACCATGCGCATGACCGAAGGTCAGATTCTGGAATTGACGAATACACGCAACCTGGCTCTTGGCAGCGAGGATTACTTCAAGATTATTACCTGCAAAACGGCTGAACTGATATCGGCCGCATGCGGTTCTCCGGCTTTGCTCGTGGATGCGGATTCAGATACAGTAAGAGCCCTTGCAGCATTCGGCACCAATATGGGAATAGCTTTTCAGCTGATAGATGACCTTCTAGACTATACCTCTTCGGAACGGGTTTTCGGAAAGCCTGTGGGAAAAGACCTGAGAGAGGGAAAGGTTACGCTGCCTTTGATCTATGCCCTGGGCGAATCCAAGGGCGACGACAGAGACATCATAATCAAACTGGTGGGTGATGACGCATCAGGGGACAGTGATTATGATTATGTGATAGAGATGGTGAGGCGGGGAGGCTCGCTGGATAGAGTTTATTCGGATGCAGTTGATTATTCGCGGCGTGCGGCGGAATGCCTCGGGCTCTTTCCGTCTTCCCCGGTCAGGGAGAGCCTTCTTGAGATAAACGAGTATATCATCGAGCGGAGCTATTGAGACAGACCCATGGGTAACGTACTGTCGGTGGACCGGAATCCTGAGACGATTTCGGCCGTAAACTCTGTATGTTCTAATGTAATCCCCGGCACTTCGGTGGTGAATGTCGCCTCCGCGGCAGAGGTCGCGCGCGAGCTGGCTGGAAATGGTTGTGAGATTGTAGTTGTGAACAAGGAGTCGCTAGGAGAAGAGGCCCTGGAAATATGCAGAAATCTGAAGGGAGACTTCTCCACGCGAAACCTGCCGGTCATAATGCTTGTTTCGGCAGAAGCTGGAGCAACCGGTTCGACGTTTAGCTCCTGCGCCGATGTGTTGATGCCTCTTCCGATAAATCAGGCCGACATGGCCGATCAGGTCCAGTCTTTCAGACGGGCCGCCGCCAACGGTGATATTGCATCGGAAAACAGGGCGTTGAGGAAGATACTCGGGGAAAAGATCCGGGCTCTCCGGGAACGCACATATGAACACGACAAGAGGGTCCGGGAGCTCAATTGTCTCTACGGCATCTCCGAGCTTCGGGAACGGCCCGGTATAGCGATAGAAGGCATTCTTCAGGGTGTTGCTGAGCTTATCCCTCCATCCTGGCAGTATCCGAAAACCACCTGTGCCCGCATAATAATGGGATACCAGGAATTTACCACCCCTAATTTCCGGGAAACCCCCTGGAAGCAGAGCTGCGATATTCAAGTCCACGGCGAATGGGCCGGTAAACTGGAGGTTTATTACCTAGAGCAGCCCGAGGGCGATAAAATGCCCTTTCTCGAGCAGGAAGACTTCCTGCTGGGTGCAATTGCCGAAAGGCTCGGTAAAATAGCTGAAAGGGTGCAGGCCGAAGAAGCTTTAAGGGTCGAGAGAGACAATATCCTGTCCATTTTGATGTCAATGGACGATGGAGTCTACAAAGTCAGCGATCAATACGTAATAGAATACGCCAACCCCGCGCTCGAACGTGAATTCGGCCCGCTCGACGACAACCTCTGTTATCGGTATTTCAAGGGCAGGTCCGCTCCCTGCGAAGAGTGCATGCTGGAGCGGGTTGTTTCCAATAGGAAGAAAGTCCGGAGAGAATGGTTTTTTCGGCAGAACGGCCGGACCTATGATGTGGTGTCGACTCCTCTGACCAATGCAGACGGAAGTGTATCCAAGCTTTCCATATTGAGGGATGTAACGGCCCTCGTTCAGGCCCAGAAAGCCTTGGAGGAGCGGGAACGGCTTTACAGGAGCGTGACCGAATTCATCGCCGACGGCGCCGTAATGGTCCAGGACGGTATGATCCTGTTCGCCAATCATTCCTTTACCGAAATGTTCGAACACGGAATCGATGATCTTCAGGATATGAAAGCGACTGACCTTTTCGATGTTGAATTTAGAGATCTATTCCGCCGTGTCTTCGATCCCGGCGAACAGGATGAGACTCTGGGCGGCGCCTTGAGGGGGGTTTGTGTAAGCAAAGGCGGCCGGAAATTCTGGGTCTCCGTTCACAGAAGCCTGATCGATCTCAAGAACAAGCCGGCGATTCTTGCCACGATGAGAGACGTTACCGAAGAAGTTCAATGGGAAATGTCCATTCAGGAAGAGTCCGAGTACCTTCGGCGTGAGAACATCAAACTGAAGTCGAGCATCAAGGAACGTTACAGATTCGGCGGGATAGTAGGTAAGAGCCCGCCTATGCAGAAGGTTTACGAACTCATTCTCAAGGCCGCCGGTTCAGAAGTCAATGTACTTATTCTGGGGGAATCCGGAACAGGCAAGGAACTCGTCGCGCGGGCCGTTCATGAAATGAGCGCACGAGCAGGCAAGGCTTTCATCCCGGTCAATTGCGGGGCCATCCCGGAAAGCCTCGTGGAGAGCGAGTTTTTCGGGCACCGGCGCGGAGCTTTCACAGGCGCCCACATCGATAAGAGTGGATACCTGGAATCGGCCAACGGCGGCACCCTTTTCCTGGATGAAGTGGGAGAACTGGGTTTGAACATGCAGGTAAAGCTTTTGAGGTCCTTTGAGGCCGGTGTTTATACACCGGTGGGCGATACCCAGGAGCGCCATTCCCGTTTCAGGCTCATCGCCGCCACAAACCGTGATTTCACCGCCATGGTGGGCGCGGGCCAGATCCGCCAGGATTTTTACTACCGAATAAGCATCCTGCCTATAATGCTTCCCCCTTTAAGAGAGAAGAAAGAGGATATTCCGCTTCTGGTGGAGCATTTTCTGCGCCTGTATTTCAAGGGTAAAAAGGTTCCTTCAATACCCGCCAAAGTGATGGATATGTTTTACAAACATGACTGGCCTGGTAATGTCCGGGAACTGCAGGGAGTGATTCAGCGATACCTTGCCGTGGGCAATTTCCATTTTCTTTCCCCTCGTAACATGGGGCTGAAGAACTGGGAGGAGGAAGAAGCCACGCAGGAAGAACCGATGCCTGTGGGCGAACTTCGTGAAGCAGTCGAAGTTTTTGAGCGGCGTTTTATTAAGAACGCCTTGAACCAGTGTCGCTGGCACCGGGGTAAAACGGCAAGATTGCTGGGGGTGGATCCCAAAACCCTGTACATGAAAATGCAAAAACTCGGTTTGTAAATACCGAATATCGGGCGATTTTACCTGGTAATTAATTGTTAAGTCTTTCCGCAAACATATCTTCATCTTATTTTCGTGATCGGGCGTTTGTGCCCGAACCATGGCTTCCCCTCTGAATTTATGTTTTTCATGATATTAGAGTTTTTGAATTATTTTTGATGAGGTCGTAAAAAGTTCCCAAGCCGTCATTCAGGCGTAGGCCGGAATCCATAAGTCGTTGGAATCACTGGACCCCGGCCTGCGCCGG